>JACDGI010000165.1:0-2660 GCA_013821665.1 Anaerolineae bacterium | reverse complement strand
GGTATGAACCGCTGGGTTGATGACACCTTTCACACGGTAGTCAAATTACATTTTCTGCTGGTGTCGCGTGACTATCCGCCGCTGGAGGATCTCAACTCCGCCGTGAGCTTATTGGATGCTGCCGACATTGCGCCTTACGAATTTCCGTTGGGTGATGTACCACCGGCCTAAGCTGGTATTAGGTCAGCCCGCCAAAAGCGTTATCATTAGCGGCATCACTTATTGATCAAAGAGGTACGATTATGGTTCTACCTGATGCTGCCCGCGCTGTCTTGCAAAAACCGCTGGTCGTCCGTATGGCTGTCACCGATCCCGATGGTTACCCGCATGTGGTTCCAGTCTGGTTTGGACTAGATGGCGACGACATCATGATCTTCGGATACCGCAACACCCGCAAAATTGCTTTCCTTCAGGCCAATCCCAAAGGCTCCGTACAAATTGGCGGTGATTTGGGCAACGATGGTTACTTGCTCAAAGGCGATTACATCGTTGAGAGTGACCCTGAGCATCTATGGGCATGGAAGATTACGCGCTTGTATGAGACTGAAGAACTCGCCAAGCAGCATATGACAGAATGGTCGCAGCAAGACCTGTTTCTTGTGCGCTTCGTGGTCAACAAAGTCATCAAAGTCTAAAGACGACATCAGCCGTGAATGAACAATTCTCCTCGTCCAGCGTATAGACCGATATATCAACCGGTTTGTACACTCACGATGAGGAGAATATCTTGGCACATGCAGCACTCTCAGAATTTGTCACCTCAAAAGATAGCACACAGATCAATTATCAAACGATTGGCACAGGGCCAGCGCTCATAATTATCCCCGGTGCGCTGTCGCTGGCTGCGGATTATCATGCGCTTGCAGAAGCCTTGGCTGATCGTTTTACCGTCCATAGTATTGAGCGGCGTGGACGCGGCCTGAGCGGGGCGATGGGTGCGGATTACAGCATCCGCAAAGAGTGTGAGGATGTGGCAGCCGTACAAGCCAAAACCGGCGCACCGTTCATCTTCGGTCACAGCTATGGCGGCCTGATCGCCTTTGAAGCCGTGCGCGGTAATACAGCCCTTCGTAAAATCGCCGTTTATGAACCGGGCATCTCCATCGACCACTCCATCCCGATTGAATGGGCTTCTGCTTATCAAGCTCACCTGAACGCTGGAAAACCGTTGGATGCCTTTATCGACTTTGTACAAGGCTTAGGGCCAGACTCGATGAAATGGGTGCCAAAGTGGTGGCTGCGGCTGATCATGCTGATGGTCGTCAAAGGTGAGGAGTGGCATAAAATTGTCGCACTGCTCCCCGCCAACCTCCTCGAACATCAAGAAGTCGCGCGGCTGGATAACTCGTATCCCAATTACGACCAAATCTCGGCCTGTGCGCTGTTGATGGCTGGTGGAAAAGGGCCTAACACTGCGAGACAAACGCTATCAGGTGTTCTGCCGCAATCGGAGATCAAAATCTTCCCCAAATTGGATCACTTTGGGCCGACAAAGGATGGAGCATCAGCCGTTGCGGAGGCACTCAAAGCCTATTTTCTGAAATAAAGGGCATCCGTTAATTTTCGAAAATGGCTTTCACGGAGATTGCAAAGTCGGATAGTACATTTTCGACGGTCAGCATTTCGCCTATTTGGAAGGTATTCGGGGATTGTCCCGGCGCATAAACATCAACGCTGAGTAGTTCGGGATATATTTCCCACAGGAGGATTCCGGCTTCCTGATAAACTTGGCGCTTTTTGCGAATGTCGTAGGCTTTATCGTTGGTAGAAATTACCTCAACAGCCCACACGGGCGCAATCGGATCGGGATACTCATCCGACATAGGCGATTGTTTATAGGCCATATCAGGAGCAACCACGTTATTACCGATACGATAGGCACCATCACCTGTGCTAATGTAACAGGGAATGCCTTTATCGCGGCAGTGCAAGCGCGTATGGAAAGCGATGTTGACGGGGATTGCCGAATTCAATGTCGTACCGGGCATTTTCTCGATCATCTCCCCGTTAATCAATTCAAATGACCGTTCAGCATTGTCCGGCTGCAACACATAATCGCGGAATTCTTCAAATGTGATGGGCTTGGCCTGCGTTTGAAGTACCATGATTCAGTCCTCACTTGTTTGTCTAAGTATACCATTTGCACAGAATTATGGTTTCTGAGCGAATCCTGCTGTATGGTAGAGGTATGTTTCGCATCATCGGGAGACAAACCTGTGACCTATGACTATGACATTCCTCTTGAAGCCTTCCGGCAAGCCCGCGCTCGCCTTGCACCTTACACCCGACATACGCCTGTTGCACCGTGGCCGCTGCTGCATAACGATGCACCATCAGGACTGCGTCTCAAGCTCGAAAATTTGCAGGTGGTAGGATCATTTAAACCGCGTGGAGTCTTTAACCACATGCGCCAGTTGGCACCGGAGCAGCGCAAGCTCGGTGTGGTAGCGGCCTCAGCCGGAAATCATGGCCTTGCAGTCGCTTATGTCGCCCGACAATTGGGCATTCCAGCCATCATCTACCTGCCGCAAAACGCCACTGCGGATCGGGTGGCGCGCATACAGGCTTGGGGCGCAATCGTCGTCCAATATGGGGCGGGTTATGAAGATGCTCATACGCTGGCAGTCGAACACGCCGAGTCGGAAGGACTAACCTACGTC
>JACDGI010000952.1 GCA_013821665.1 Anaerolineae bacterium | reverse complement strand
TCACCGTTGTTCAAACCAAAAAGGCGTTCTTTTAAAATAGGATCATGTTCGTTCCATAATGCGAGTCCGAGGCACAGGTTCTGGTAACGATTACATATTGCGCCGAGACCATCCTCATTCCAACGGTAACTGCGGCTGCGAGCATGGTCATGAGGCAGGTAATTCCAAGCATCTCCATTCGCACTGTAGTCTTCGCGAACGGTACCCCATGCTCGTTCAGCGACATACGGTCCCCACTGCTTCCAATCTGCTAAACGCGCGGTAGAATCCGCTAATCGTTTATGGACAGCGGTGTTATTAGGCATCATATTTTCCTTGGTGGAATGCGACAATACTGTTCTAATATACGTCAGTATGGTCTGTTCGGATTACATACCATTACAGCACAAGCCCCTTAAACGTGCTTGACGAAAACATTAGCGGCAGGTTATTCTCATTTTCATTAGCGCAATTGACCCCGGATTCAGCGGGGTTTTTCTTTCAAATCGCAAAAGAGGGCAGTATGGCAGACACTCATGGTATTAAGAAAATCGTTCTGGCTTACAGTGGTGGGCTAGATACGTCGGTCATCGTTCCGTGGCTCAGAAACAATTACAACAACGTTGAAGTGATCTGTTTTTGTGCCGACTTAGGGCAAGAAGAAGAGTTAGCGGGACTAGAAGAAAAAGCCATCAAGTCCGGTGCAAGTAAATTCTATGTACGTGATTTGCGTGAAGAATTCTTGACCGATTTTGTCTTCCCGACGATGCAAGCTGGCGCAGTTTATGAGCGCGATTATTTGCTGGGTACATCCTTTGCGCGTCCGTTGATCGCTAAACACCTTGTCGAAATCGCCGAACTCGAAGGCGCGGATGCTATTGCTCATGGTGCAACGGGTAAAGGCAATGATCAAGTGCGCTTTGAATTGACGGTGATGGCGCTCAATCCCAAGTTGAAAATTGTCGCACCTTGGCGCGAGTGGGATATTCGCAGCCGTGAAGATGCGCTGGCTTATGCTGCCGAGTTCAATGTGCCGGTGACCGCAACCGAGAAGAAAATTTACAGTCGCGACCGTAACCTTTTTCATCTCAGTCACGAAGGTGGTTTACTGGAAGATCCGTGGAACGAACCAGAAGAAGATATGTATCAGCTCAGTACCAGCCCCGAAAACGCGCCGGATGAAGGACAGTACATCGAGATTGGCTTTGAAAAAGGCATTCCGGTCAGCGTAGATGGCAAGACGATGCCGCCAGTGGAATTATTCTCTCATTTGAATAAAGTTGCTGGCGCTCACGGTATCGGACGTGCCGACATTGTAGAAAACCGCTTGGTTGGCATGAAAAGTCACGGTGTCTATGAAACGCCAGCCGGTACATTGCTGCACCGTGCCCATACGCTGCTCGAAGCCATTTGCCTCGATAAGTACAGCCTTCAATATAAAGATCTTATCGCACAGAAATATGCCGAACTGGTCTATAACGGTCAATGGTATACCCGTTTGCGTGACGCTTTAGATGCTTTCGTGAAGGTCACACAGGAACAGGTTACGGGTACGGTTCGTCTTAAACTTTATAAAGGAAACATGCTGGTCGCCGGTCGCAAGAGCGACTTCAGCCTCTATCGTCAAGACTATGCTTCCTTCGGTGAAGAGAATGTTTACAACCAAAAAGATGCTGAAGGCTTTATTCGCCTCTTTGGTTTGCCATTGAAGGTCGATGCTCAGTTGGCGATTCAGCGCACCGGACACAGTCGTTACCGGCAGGGGGATAAGTAGTCTTATGACGTTGTGGGGCGGAGCTTTCTCCGAACCGAGCGATGCTGATCTTCGCGCTTTGCAAGACAGCATTAGTTTCGACAAGCGCTTCTATAAGCAAGATATTATTGGAAGTATCGCCTATGCACGGGCGATTACTGCGGCTGGCATCCTTAACGACCAAGAATCTGCGGCTATCATTGATGGATTGCGACATGTTCTTGCGGAGTTTGAAGGCGGCACTTTTGAACTAAAAGATGGTGACGAAGACATTCACACGGCTGTTGAGCGTCGCCTAACCGAGTTGGTGGGTTCTGTTGGCGGTAAGCTGCATACCGGTCGCAGTCGTAATGACCAAGTCGCAACCGATTTCCGTTTGTGGGTTTTAGATGCGATAGCTCAAGTCGATGCACTTTTAGCAGATACCCAAGCAGCGATTATCGAGAAAGCCTCTGAACACGTCGAAACCCTCATGCCCGGTTATACGCACATGCAGCCTGCCCAACCGATTACCGCCGGTCATTGGCTCATGAGTTTCTTTTGGATGCTCAGTCGTGATCGTGAACGCTTGTCGGATATAGCCGGACGAACTGCTGTCTCGCCGCTGGGTTCAGGTGCATTGGCGGGTACACCCTTTGATATTGATCGCGCACTACTGGCGACTGAACTCGGCTTTCAGTCTTATACGCAAAACAGCCTCGATGGTGTGAGTGATCGTGATTTTGTGGCGGAGTTTTTGTTTGCGTTGGCGCTCATAGGGACACATCTCAGCCGTTTTGCCGAAGATGTCATCATCTATAGCAATCCGCTATTCGGCTACATCACGCTTAATGATCGTTATAGCACGGGTTCGA
>JACDGI010000951.1 GCA_013821665.1 Anaerolineae bacterium | reverse complement strand
GGATCACACATATGATGACACAGGCTGCCATATTTGGGGTAACTTATGTACCAATACCAACCTTAAATGCAGCGCAACTAACTCTCATAATGGAAACTGCTACGCCTACGCCGTCGTCATAGCCAGTAGAATTACGATGTTCGAAAATGACGACAGACATGAACCGCAAGCGCCGTCTGTGGATAATCATCAGTGTGGGTATCATCATTACGCTTTTGGTTGGCGTGTTCGCCTTTCGCTTGATGCTCAATTGTTGTGCGCCGATACAATCCACAGAACTCACTGCAAATTCAAGCGATCCGGTTAATAAAACTACTGTCGCTTTGTTGAATCAAACTCAAACTGCTGCGGTGGAAGGAACAGCCAACCTTATTGAATTTAGGAATGATAATTGGCAACCAGCTAAAGCGTATGAAACCCAAACCGCCGCCTATTTTGTGGGATTGACACTAACATCTGAACCCAAAACGATGACCGCCATCGTAGGAATTACCGAGACCTATGTGCTAGCAAATGTGATGACCCAAGTTTATCTTTCAGGCGCAATTTATGTGCCAACGCCAACGGCGACATCGTAATCAGTTTTATTAGAAGAGATGAAGCACATGAAACGGAAGTACAGAATTTTACTGCTTGCTGCCGTTACGGTAATCGCCCTTGTCATCAGTAGTTTAGTTGTAAGACAAGTTGGGATGCTCCCGCATGAAGATCCACTTTTCCCAACACCTTTTCCTACCCCTCAAATAACCCCTAGTATCACGGTAACAATCAGACCAGAAATTGCGATACTATCCCAAGTGATCGGGGGTTTTCTACAAGAAACAGCAAGCGCTTCCGAAGTGGCAAAGATTACTCCTATTGGGACTCTATCACCGACGCTCTGTCCACCTTCGGATGTGGTTTGCCCCAGTGGAAATGCAACACTCAATCCACAACAGCAGGTCTTTCAATTGATGGCAAGCGCCGAAGGAACGGAATACGCGCAACTGGCATTGACGGCTAGGGCGCTGGCAACCAGTCCCACGCCAACAGAACATGTCACAGCAGCATCTATCACAGCTACGCCAACCTCCAGCTATCAGCAGCCTAGTTGCGCCTTTAGCTGGGCGCATCAAGCGGTACCAGAAGCGGCTGTAGCCCTCCAAAACGCCTTTAACGATGCCGGAGTGAAATCCATTGAGGTAGTTCAAGTTGATGCTTTCGGTGAAAACTGTGTGAATTCAAACGGAAAGGTTGTCTCTTTTGGCGCAATGGGCAGCGATTTCTATTTAACAGCCACCGTCAATAATCTGAATGCCTCGAACGAGCTAGCGCAGATCGTCGCAACAGCCTATAAGTCGATTAAGACACTCACGGTCAACTTGCCCGGTGGCCCCGGTTATGTTGACATCATGATGAATGCAAATGGAACAAGCAAGCATTTCCGCGCGATGTTCAGCACAATCGACTCATTGATAAAAGATGGAAAAGGTGACGCTGAGCTACTCGCAATGGGTGGATTGTGACCACAAAGGTCGGGAATGGCCTACGCTGGCAATTGACCTCTTGCTCTCATTATGTATAATCCGTTTGTTGTAACTATCACAAATGGATAACCATAGAGCATGAGCAAACGACCAGCAGTTTACCCTTTCACCGCAATTGTTGGGCAAGAGCGCATGAAACGCGCGCTGATTTTGAACGCCATTGACATGCGTATCGGGGGCGTACTCATTCGTGGCGAACGTGGTACCGGCAAATCCACAGCAGCCCGCGCCTTAGCGGTACTCCTACCGGAAATTGAGGTGATTGCCGACTCCCCTTTTGGCGATGATCCCAAGCGTCCCGATACATGGTCGGATGCGGTACAAGATCGCCATGCTAAGGGCGAAGAACTCCCTGTCGAAAAGCGCAAAATCCGTTTTGTCGATCTGCCCGTGAGCGCGACCGAAGATCGCGTTGTGGGTACGCTCGATATTGAAAAAGCTATTCAAAAAGGCGAACGCCACTTCGATCCCGGTGTACTGGCGAACGCTAATCGCGGTATTTTGTACGTCGATGAAGTGAACTTGCTGGACGACCATGTGGTTGACCTGCTGCTCGACTCGGCAGCGATGGGCGTGAACGTGGTCGAACGCGAAGGCATCAGCTTCAGCCATCCGGCACGCTTCATCCTGATCGGTACGATGAACCCCGAAGAAGGTGATCTGCGTCCGCAGTTGCTCGACCGGTTCGCGTTGTCGGTGGAAGTGCATGGTATCCCGGATGCCAACGAGCGTATGGACATTCTGCAACGGCACATTGCCTATGAAGAAAATCCGGACAAGTTCCGCAGTGATTGGGCACCGGAAGAACAAAAAATCACCGATAAGATTGCAGCCGCCCGCGAGATCGTGGACGATGTGGAATATACACGCCGCGATTTGTTCACCATCGCGACATTGACCAGCGGTCTGCATATTGATGGTCATCGCGCCGACTTGGTGATTTTGAAAGCTGCCCGCGCCCACGCTGCATGGATGGGACGGACACACCTTGAAAACAGCGATATTCTGCTAGCGGCTGAACTCGCGCTACCGCATCGCTTGAAGCGCGGTCCATTCTCAGA
>JACDGI010000164.1:10519-12503 GCA_013821665.1 Anaerolineae bacterium | reverse complement strand
GAATTAGCCTTGATTACGCAATTCTCCCTCAAATACCACCTGAGTAGTTACGGGAAATCTGCAATTTATGCGGCAATTGCAGCAAAAACCGCAACAACTGCAACGTTTTGAATATCCGCTAAGTATGACCCGCAATCCGGTGTGGTATATAAGGCGCTTCAAGGAAGGCCATATCCTCATCACTCAGTTTGATGCTCATCGCCGCCAGTGCATCGTCCATCTGTGGAATCTTGCTTGCACCGATAATCGGGCTGGTGATGCCGGGTTTGTGTAATATCCACGCAACCGCAAGTGAGCCGGTTTAACGTCAAGACGTTTACCAAGGTCTAGCACCCGATCCAATACATCGAAATCGTTGTCTTGGTAATAGCGGTCATGCAGAAGACCATCAGTTGTTGACCGGATCGTATCGCCGCCTTTGTCACGGGTACGATTACCGGCAAGGAAACCTCGCGCGATAGGACTCCATGGAATAAGCGCGATTCCTTCTTCACGACAGAACGGATTCATCTCACGTTCTTCTTCACGGTAGACAAGGTTGTAGTGGTTCTGCATCGAGACAAAAGGTGTCCAGCCATGTAATTGAGCCGTGGCTTGCGCCTTCGCAAACTGCCACGCATACATGCTGGATGCGCCGATATAAAGGGCTTTACCCGCTTTGACCACATCGTGAAGCGCTTCCATCGTTTCTTCGATGGGAGTTTCGTAATCCCAGCGATGAATCTGATAGAGGTCTACATATTCCGTACCGAGCCGTCGCAGCGAGTCGTCAATGGCTTGCATGATGTGTTTTCGCGAAAGACCGCGTTGGTTAGGCTTCGACCCCATCGGATTATAGACTTTTGTAGCCAGAACAATTTCGTCACGTTTGGCGAAGTCCTGTAGAGCACGCCCGGTAATTTCTTCACTCACACCAATGGAATAAATATCAGCCGTGTCGAAGAAGTTGATGCCTTGCTCCAACGCTTTCTGGAAAAAAGGACGGCTGGCTTCCTCATCCAGAACCCACGCGTTCCAAGTCGGTGAACCATAGGTCATACAACCGAGGCACAGGCGTGACACTTTCATGCCCGTGTTGCCGAAATTAACATACTCCATAGCTGCCGCCTTTTCGTCCTGCCCAATATGATTTGTGATGAAGTTTAACCAGACGTATGCTAAAAGCTGTTTGAAAAGTAGACGTATACACTCGAAATTTGAGCATAGTTTCCAGTAGAGGCGTGGTCTCTGACCCACCATGTGTACCAACTTAAGAAAGAAATAGGCTTTAGCGCCGTCGATTCTAATCCGCTCGCTATAAAAAATCGCGTATTTTCGGCGGGTTTGAGCGGGCTTTAGCCCCTTCCCGCCGAAAAATGGAGCCGGATGCTTGAGCATCTGGCGGTAAAATCCTTAAGTTGCTGCCTATGGGGCGCAGTCTCTGACCCGCCCTTTATGGAATGGATCAATCCTTCAAACTGCCTCTATGCACCACCGGGTATTTCGTCTATGCCAATGACCGACGCTTTGAGCTGCCCACAGCCCGCATTAATGTCGATTCCGCGCCGCACTCGGACAGTAGCCGATACACCATAGATACTTAATGTGTCAATAAACTGGTCAATGCGTTCGCCAGCCGATGGCCCATGATGATAACCACCTGTTGGGTTTAGCGGAATAATGTTGACGTGACATAACATCCCTTTGAGCAGTTTTCCCAACGCATGGGCTTGGTCACTGGTGTCATTTTCGCCCTGAATAGCTGCCCATTCGAAGGTGATGCGTCGTCCGGTTTTCTCAACATATTCTTTGCACGCATCAATCAATTCGCTGAGCGGCCAGCGTTTATTGACCGGTAGTAGGCTCACACGTTCTGCGTCAGTCGCAGCATGAAGGCTGATTGCGAGTTTCACTTGTAAACCCTCGTCAGCAAAGCGCCGGATTTGTGGCACGAGACCAACCGTACTGACCGTAATGTGGCGTGCCCCAATGCCTAAATCATTCA
>JACDGI010000164.1:0-10509 GCA_013821665.1 Anaerolineae bacterium | reverse complement strand
GAATAGCACTGATCGACGCATCATAATTATGTAACGGCTCGCCCATACCAATTAGGACCACATTGCTCAGACGATCACCCTCGGCTTCCAATTCGATAGCAAACCGTAAGGCTTGCTCGAATATTTCGGTCGGTGTGAGATGTCGCGAGAAACCCATCTGTCCGGTAGCACAGAAAACACAGCCCATTGCACATCCCGCCTGAGTCGAAATGCAGGCAGTACGACGGTCATCATCATAGGGCATCATCACTGACTCGATGAGTTGTCCATCAGGCAGTTTGTAGAGACGTTTGATGGTTTTATCACTGCTGACCTGTTCTGTCACCATATTGAGTGTGCCGAGCGTCGTCTCGGCCTCAAGTTTGGCCCGTAGTTCTTTGGGTAGGTTCTTCATAGCCTCAAATGACGCGACCCGTTTGTCATACAGCCACTCGCGAACTTGTTTGGCACGGAAAGCAGGTTCGCCCCATTCTTTGAACAGGTCAACGAGCTGCTCTTGAGTTAATTCGTAGATATTGATCATGTTACGCTCACGCATATAGCGGGGATGTTTTATTCCCCGTCGAATAAATTGTTACCGTCGCGGACGGAATAGGATGATGGCCGCCACCACCACAATGATTGCGCCTGCTACCAGAATAAAGATGCCTAGACTGCGGTCAGCGTTGGTGACGTTCGCTGCGGCTGAGGGTTGGGTAGGAGTAGGCGTTAAAGTGTTTAAGCTGCCAGCAGGACGCGGTGTATTGGTAGCCGGAGCAGGTGTAGGTGTAAAGGTTGGTGTTCGGGATGGCAGGGGGGTAAGTGAAATCACTCCGGTTACCGTCGGGGTCGGTGTGAAAGTCGCTGTATCTGTGGGTGTCGGTGTTTGTGTGATGGTTGCTGTAAGCGTAGGTGTAGGGCTGGGCGTTGCCGCCTGATAGACCGTAAAGGTAAATGCCCCTGAAGCCGAATTAGTAAAAATCCATCGCCCAAAACTTCCCAGCAAAGTAGCAATTGGTTTCCCTAATGCGGTTTGATAGGCCGCTTCAAATGAACTCGCTGTACCAGCATTCGATGCTAATTTGAAAAGCCCATCCACGCCGATCTGCGAGGCGATGTATACCACCAACCCGTAACTTTCGCTGCGCCACAAATCCACATTGGTACCGGTTGCGGGTGCTTTCGCTATCACATCCAGTGAAAGTAAGCTGTTGGAACGTGATGCGATTAGGGCTGGCGCATACAAATTAGACTTTAAGTCAGCAGAATAAAACTCGGTTAATCCTGCTTGAAACCATTCAGGTATATTTTTGCCTGACCAACTTGGTGCATAAGATTGCTGGACAATATAATCAGTAACCGCAGATTGGATGTCACCAAGCGACGATGATTTGAGTTTTAAGGTGGTATATCCGCTGGCTGAAAATATTTGGTCGGCTGAACTTGGAACACAAGCCACTTCGGCGCTGCTAATTGCACCAACTGCAACCGACTCACCTTTTGCGTTTTTGCTACAGATCGGTAGTTGAGTCGTATCGTAAATCAGTATATCGAAAGTAGGGATACTGCCTAAATTGGTCGCTAACAAATCAGCCACTTGTTTCAAGGTGGTTGATATATCCCCGATACCTGTATGTGTGTAAGCGGGTGTTACAGTACTTGACGATGCTTTGCCATTGGGGAAAGTCAACTTAAGGGTATCGGTGACCGGCAAATCGCGCAGCCAATTTACTCGTTGATCTTCGAAAGTGAACTTATCTTCGATGCTTGCGCTTTGACCCGATTGAGCCGTCACTTGCCAATCGAAGTTAATATCTTTGAACAGCAACGGTGGATTATCTGCTGGAAGCTGCCAGACATAAGCAATTCCTGTGACATCGCCGCCTGTGATAATCGCGCTACTGAGTTCAAGTGGAATAGTGATAGGCGCGCGTGTTTCGGGCTTCAGTGTCAGTGTAACTGCCTTTACTTGTTCCGGCGGCAAAGCAATCGCTAAGGTAAAACGTACCGCACTTGGGAAGATAACCTCTTGCACCCATCGTTGGATAAATGCTTGCTGTGGTTGCGGCGTTGGGTTAGTTGATTGGGCGCGACCTAATAAAACTTGCCCACAAAATAGAGCTACAAACAGCAGGATGATCGTCAATTTGTGACGCATTATGATAGTCCCAACAACTGTGCCGCGTGCGGCAATAGGATAATCAGCGCAATAGGAACAAAATTATATACAAAATGGGCAATTATTGCTGATGTCGTGCTTTGGTAACGCCGGAGTAGCGCCAAACCAGAACCTACAATGAGTATAATGAGCATCGCAGGCGTAAGTATATATTGGTCATGGAAGAGTACAAAAAGTACAGTCGTTAATGGTATGCCAAATACCGGCTGTAACGCGCCACGAAAAAGAATCTCTTCGCTGACAGCCGATGTCAATGCTAACACGAAGGCTGCCTGTACCGTATTAAATTGATTGTCGATTTCGGCTGCTGCGGCACTTTGCTGTGCATATTGTTCTGGTGTGACGAGTTTCGTCCAGATAAGCGTCATGATTAAGGATACGGCGATTAATGCAATGCCTACCACAATACCGGTAAGCACGTTTTGTGGTGTTGGTCTTTTGAGACCAAGTCTTTCTAGTGTTTGAGGTAACGTGCGGCGAATGGCTAAACCCACGCCTAGCAAAGCGATGACGATAAACATGATTCCCTGAAAGAACAGGGTGCTTATGCTGATCCCATTTTCCTGAATAGACTGCGCGACTCCACTTAACCCACCACCGATGACAAAATTTATGAACAGGTATCCAACGAGACATAACGCCAATATCATTGCAACCTGCTGCACTTGGGATTCGTCGTTGTAACGTGTATTCTTTCCAAAGAGTATGTGGACACGCAGGCGGAGTTGTTGCGACAGGATAGGTGCCAGCGACACACTGCCGACAATAAGGGTAAGTACAGTAATAAATATAACGCTGCTGGGTGATGCAGCACTGGGATTAATGCCTAATTCTTCAAACTGTGCGGTTGACAAATTGAGCAAGAGTATTCGATCCGCATAAATGCCAAACAGCACCACCATAGTGATAAGGCCATATAACATTCTGCGGACAATGGTTTCGTAAGGGGACGGAATGGGGTAAGACGTTTCAGCCGCAAGTGCAGACGTGTGATGAAGATCAGCGAGATTTGCAAAGTAAATCATCGCACCGATGTAGAGGGTGATAACAAGCTCGAAGAGACCCATATTGTGTGACTTGTTTAACGGCGATAGGGTCATTATATCAGGAGACATCAAGCATTGACCATGCGTTACCCCCATGCTAGAATGTTTCCTATCCAGGAGGGATGGCCGAGTGGCTTAAGGCGCTGGTCTTGAAAACCTGTGTGTCGAATTTCGGCACCGTGGGTTCGAATCCCACTCCCTCCGCCAGGTAGTAACAAATTTGGGGGGGTGCCAGAGTGGTCGAATGGGGCCGCCTGCTAAGCGGTTTTCCGGGTTATACCGGAACGCAGGTTCGAATCCTGTCCCTCCCGCATCATAAGACCCAATCCGAACATTGGGCTTGACTAGAATCGGTAGAGTTATCTCTGCCGATTTTAGTTTTGACGCTGCGTTCAACCCCACTAACTTCACCAATATGGCTTACCCGTTTCGAAATATCACTCAAGTAAGCAAATGGTGCGCGCAACTTTAATTTCGCCTTTCCTGCTGGGTTCACAATAACCCGCTCAACCATCTGATGCAGAAGTTCTTTTTGATCGTTGCGCTCGAGCGTATTATACACGAATCCGACCTGTGCAATGATTCCCAAGGCCACATCTAAATTTGTGATATGAGTTTCGTGCAGATCCTCCATCGAATCAAGCGTGGTTCGTATTTTATTTCGCCGATCTTGCCACTCATACCACAAACTTTCCCATATGCTTTCAGTAATTTGACCCGCTGCGAAAATACGAGCCATTCTTGTTTCTTCTTTATCAATTGATCTAAGTAATTCTTGGAGTCGATCGCGCTCATTAGGGTGTATATGCCCTAATATTTCTGCAATGTCCTGCATGTAAAAGTCCCGTATTGCGGGAGCCTGTTTGGGATCAACCTGAATATGCATCAATGCCTTAGGAATTTGATTGTCGATTTCGGAACATAAAAAATTTATATTGCTGCGCGGAATACAATAATAAGATGTACCGCCACCAGAACGGCTTGAATTGGATGTTGACCCAGTAAGTTTTTCCATCTCCCTTGTTTTATGATGTTCATAATAAATAAAGCCTTTTAGGAGATAGTCATGTTTACGGCGTACAACTCTGTTGTTGTTACGTTTATTGAGAATACTGAGACCACGCTCAAATTCCTCAGTGGTAACGATTGGTTCCCAATCGCCACGGATTGTTTTTGGAAGAACATTACCCGCTTTGCTGGTTAGCCAACCAGAATATGCCCAGTTATGAAATATTGCTGACAGGGTATTAGTGTTAGGTTTGCGCTGACCGTTTTTCTTGAAGTCAATGAAAGGGCGACCACTACGATAGCGGTACCCTCTCTTATGAAGCTCTTCACAAATTCCTTCTAAAGTGAGATGGTCATCAAGGAGCAAGTCAAAGGCAGAACGTATAACTGATGCGCGTTCAGGATCTTGCTCTATCCAAGTTTCATGTCTTCCAATAATTTTTTGAGCTTCACCTATCACCTTTCCAGAAACGTTTATATAGCCATCTGGTGCATAATTCGGGTATCCTCCGCTTGCTCGTTTCACTTGCAAGCCGCCTTTTACGCGAATTCCCAGTAGCGCCGATTCGCGTCTTGCCAATGTAAATGAGAGCGCAACAATTACTCTGCCATCTGGATCCATTGGATCCAGATCAGGTTGATTAGCGAAACGGACAGCTACGTTATATTCATGAAGTTCGTCAATTGCCCGAAGTGCCTCTGTATCATTGCGCCCAAAGCGGTCTGCCCGCTCGACGATTACATGTGAGAATTTGCCGGTGCGGGCATCTTGTAATAAACGCTGATAATCCTTACGTTCGGCAGTAGTGCCAGTTAGGACATCAATGTATTCGTCATAGACAGGTATTGTTGATCGCTCCAAAACGTTATGTTCGATTGTAAAACGCTGTCGCGCACGCGACATTTCTGGTCTTTGATTTTCATCACTACTTGTTCGCAAATACACTGCCCAACCTGGTTGCGGTGCCATTTTAGGCAAGCTTTTTTTTCGTGGCATTATCTTTTACCTTGAATTAGAGTTTTCTTGTAACTTCACGATACAAGAGGTTTAGTTTCTTGTGGGGTTTTGTCTGATAGAAGCTCACTTAGGTGAAGAACTTCGGGTTCATGTTTTGCTTTTGCGATAAGCTCAGCTACTAGAAATACACGCTTTGTCATTTCTTTTGCGTTTTCCTCAATCGGCAGTTTCGCTTCGTGGCTTGATGTTTTAGGTGAGCATGTCATCTTTATTCTTGATCTTTCTGTTTAACCGTTTGTCCAGTTATCTGACAGCGTATCGAAGAATATGAGCCTCGGATGACGTAAATTTGCCATTGATAGTGGCAAACAATGACATCAAGAGTGGCAAAATGCGCCAAAAAGTTTCAATCGCTTTTCGAGCCCTATAGGAACTAAGTCACATGGAGATTAAGTGATCTCGTTTGCTACACTTGGTGTATTACGTTTTGTATTGCGATTTTGTTGGGAAATGATTGCTATGATCCGTTGGCAACGCATCCAATCCGTCTTGGATAGCCTCTGTTACAATTTTGGTGAGTTTGAGGTTGATCATTTTGTTCTGCATCTGGAACATCTGAGAGGTCGATCTATAGTTAGGGTTTCGTATGATTTCGATCCTAGTTTGACTGGACTATGGATACCCGCTGAAACAGCAGACTACATTTTTTATACTCGCTTTACCCATCCAATCCATCAAGTTCATATCATGTTGCATGAAATCGCTCACATGGTATTGGGTCATCCCTGTAAACGTATCGACCAGATTGTGCCACCATCACTCTTAAATACATTCAAATTGTCAGACAAATTTCTCGGTCGCAGATCAGACGATGCTGAGACTGATTTTGACGAGCAGGAGGCTGAAGCATTTGTCTACCTTATTCAACGGCGAATTGTTGCTGCAAAACGTTTTTCGCAACTTACACAGGGGCAGTCTTCAATTGAAGGATTGAACCGCTTCACAGACAGTCTGGGCTTGATGAAACAGTCAGAGCCATGAAATGGGTTTATATCATTTTGTTGGGTGCGTCCTGGGGAATCTTTGGGTTACGATTGGGACGAGCGATTTGGCTTGGTCGTTTCCGAGAAGTGTTATCCCGTCGCATCTGGTTACAGGTTTTTCTGGGTATGGTTGCTTTTACTTTTTTCGGCCAAGCAGCTGAACAGATATTAGATTCTGCCTTCTTGGGAAGACCTATCACCTTATATATCAAATCGATTGCACTTTTGGGCATGGTGTATCTGTATTATCTAACATTGCGCGATATTGATTCGAATGCTGACCGATACCGATATCTGCATGGGTTAGGTTTGGGCACAATAATCAGTTTTAGTTTGATTTTTGGATACTATTTTTGGTTTCCAGCCGTACCCGAATATGATTTTCGGCTCGTAATGATTGCATATCGCGAAACAGTGATGTGCATTTTTATTGTCGCTGCTTTATTACCCAATAGTTGGATGTTCTTACAGCATGAGCGGGTTAGTTCAATGAAGATTAGGCATGCTGCCTCCATCATGTGTTGTATTGGCTATTTGCTGACATCGGTAGGCAGTATCAGTGCGGGAATCCTGGTTCTACTGGGTCACTATGAGCCAATTGAGGCGCTCATTCAGATATTTCTACTCCCTATGTATTTCGTTGCCGTCGGTTTTCTAATTATGCTGCTCCCACATCGCTTTTTCGCTGTGGCAGATTATCCATTAAAACTCTGGATCTACTGGCGACTTAGACGTGTCGAACAGCGTATACATCGATTAGGAAATATTCAAGATTTACACCTCGAACAATCAATGAGTATTTTACGTCCGCAAAATCTAGAACTGGCTATGTATCGGTCATTGATTTTTATCTTGGATTACCATGCTTTGATTCGTACAGTTCCAGAAGGTAAGGTGTTGTACAACCAAATTCAACAAATTGTTCGTTCAGATAAATCTTATGCTGATTTAGTAAGTGAGATCACAAAACTGATATGAATGATATCCTTCCTGACAATCGCAACCGAATAGCTCATCTGATTAGTATGATCTTTCATCCGGCCATTGTTGGAATACCGACTTTATTGGCGATTCTGAGTGAAATGACTTTGACCGAGAGTCTCGGCTGGATAGTGTTGATGCTCGGTTTGCTCTTGACCCCAAACATCCTTCTACAAATCATACTCCAGCGCAAAGGCCGATTAGTTTATCAGCGACAAACTCGCCGTCCGATGTATATAGTGGGTTGGTTTAGCGTGCTGATTTGCCTCATTTTACTTATTATACTGAGCGCTCCGCATGTTTTGATTGCTTGTTTGCTGGCGCTACTGATATGGATACCATTCCAACTGATCATCAATCAAAGTCTCACTAAGATTTCGATTCATGTGGCAGTTATTTCAGGCTGTCTCACGGGTTTGCTCGTACTTGGCAAACTCGATTCACCTTTGCTGAAAATCTTAGCGATTATCATTCTGATTTTGACGGCTTGGGCACGCATCGAAACCAAAAATCATACGCTCCTTCAGGTTGTCTTGGGCGCATTAGTGGGCTGTTTACCTGTTTTAATTGTGTTTCCACTGGTGCTTCGTTAATGATTTTGACTGATTTCCAGCCATCGGAGAACCACCATTACGTTATCACGTCCGCGTGGAGATAGCTGCTGCGATTCAGTGGCGATTTGTTGAAGGGTAGGTGGGCCTCGCTCAATGAGTCGACGCATTAAGTAAGCGCGACACTCAGCTTCTGTTCGACAGCTCAAATAATCCAGCGACACTTGAAAGAAATGGCAGAGATTACGTATGGGTTCTAAGCGTGGATCAGGTGTTACACCGTCCAAAATATTGGTAAGACCTTGTGTTGATAGGCCAGCCGCTTGAGCGATTTTGCGCAAGCTATATGATTTTGCTTGATTCTCTTTTGCCCACTCTATAAGGAAATGAATTTGCTGACCGATCAAAACAATCGGTTCATCATTTGATGTCATCTTCTTTGTTACCTTGATTGTCGAATCCGGGTAGCGGAGGAACATCAACCCCTTGTTTACGGAGTTGCTCGGCAGCTTGTACCCATTGGATGACTTTTAATATGTCTTGCTGGGCCTGAGTCGAAAGATGGGTGGCTCGGAATGAAATTTCGTTAAGCGCTGACGAAACACCGGCATCCTTTTCGGTTAGTACCGCGTAACATTCCTCGCGGCTGTGAGTCTCAAAATACCTCAATGGAACCTTGAAGAAACGGCACAACTCTCGCAGCGTGTTCAATTGTGGGTTTTTGCTACGTCCGGAGCGGAGCTGACTGAGTGTAGGCAAACTGACATCGATTTGTTGGCTCACTTCCTGAAGGGTGTAGGGTCGATTTTCAGGATGAAACACTTCCTCGAATAAGATTTGTAATTGTTCCGCAACCGACAAATATTCTGTCATACTATTTGCAACTTATGTTATATCAAATTGACTTGACTATTGTACCAAATTTTCTATAATTACGATGTGAGGTGTTACGATAGACATTACAGATTATGCCACAAGTTCTCCTTCCTGTGGTGATGTCCTATTGATGACATTGTTCATAGCAAAAGTGTCCATTTGACTTGATTGATAAGGTGCTATTCAAAGAAACTATGGATTATTAAGTGGAAAAGGGTTTGATAAATGCAGACCATCCAGATTGTTGTTATTGACCGACATGACTTAAGCCGCCATGGGATTGCTACGCTCGTGTCCAAGTCAAACACGTCACTGCAAATTATAGCCATGTTCAGTGAGTTGAAACAGGCGGAGCAATATCTATGTGAACACCGCATCCATATACTCCTGATTGACGATCAATTACCCCAGACACCCGATATTGAGAACGTGATTGGTCATTTGCATGATCAGTATCTTGGGATGGGAATTATCGTCCTCGGAAACAAACTAAACCCCCGCTATATAACCCGTTTGCTCGACCAGGGTGCACGGGGATTTGTCTACAAGCAAGATAACTTAGAAGATACATTGGCTCCAGCCATAAAGACCGTTCGCGGTGGAAACCTTTATCTTTCTCCGCGTGCTGCGGCTCTGTTTTATACGAAGCGACAGATACAACGTGAAGACGGATTAAACAGCAGTGACCTATCCGTGCTCCAACTGGTTGAACAGGGCTACAATCCACAGGAAATCGCAGGACAGCTTGATTTGTCCCTACGCACTGTGTATCGCATTTATGGACGCTTGCGGCAGGCGTTGAATGTACGAACGAATGAACAAATCATCGAGTCTGCCCGCAAAAAGGGATTGTTAGATGATCCCATCTAATTTTATTACTTAGCCAAGAATTTCGGTCAAGTGATAGTTATCCGTTCTACTACACGCAGACATCCTGTTTGGGAGGATGGTATGGCAATCAAGATTGTTTTAGCGGATGACAGTGATTTGATGATGGTTGGAACCGAAGCCATTATTGAATCCGAACTCAAATATCAAGTGGTTGGCAAAGCGCATACACTAAACGATGTTCTCCAGTCCATTCAGCAGCAAATTCCTGAAATCGCGATTTTGAGTGAGTGCCTCTATGATACTGATATTCTGAGTGCTGTAGATGCAGTGCGACATGCCTCCCCTAAGATATTCATGATTGTTGTCGGCATGATAACTGACGGTACTCTGATCCATAATTTGTACATGCACGGCATAAAAGGTTACTTGTATCGCGGTGATCCCCTACAAGAATGCTTACTACCGGCGATTCGCACTGTCCTCCAAGATCGTCCTTATCTATCACCAACGGCTAATGCTGAGTACCTGATTACCCTGCAATCCCGGCATCCTGTGCCGAAATTGAATGCCGAAGCGCGGATAGTTCTCAAGTATTTAGCTCAAGGTGTTTCTATCAATCAAATTGCCTGCCACATGGGCACATCACCACGCCGGATCTACGCGATACGGGATCGCCTGCGTCGCCGTTTTGGGGTCGAAACCAATGAACATCTCATCAGTCGTGCAGTGGCGGAGGGCTTCATCGTTTTAAGCACACTGTAATGTTCCTCATTGCGGATGAAATTTTCCTTCCCCTAAACGGTAAATTTTCAATGGTTGGCTTCGCCACTTTTGCTACTCTGAGATGGAGGAGCAGATGAGGAGGTCACGATGCGACGACGGATATTGTGGATGTTGCTGATAGCATGTGTGGTAGTGTGGGGCATCGCGGCCTTCCTCTCTGTGACCTTACTGAACGAACTTTCAGCCGATGATTTGCCGACCTTGATGGTGCTGCCGTCGCTCACGCGGTCTGCGCGTCCGACATCAACGCCTTTGCCCACTATTACGTCCACAC
>JACDGI010000950.1 GCA_013821665.1 Anaerolineae bacterium | reverse complement strand
TCCCATAACGCTCCCGTAGGATATACAAGCGTGTCAGTGCCAGATTCACCTCACACAACAAAATCGTCCGATCTTCAGCCCCCACCGGGATTTGCTCGGCCATCGCCAGCCCATCAATCAAATCGGTTTGCGCCGCATCTAAGCGTTTCATACTCAGCCAAACTTGCCCACGATTAGTCAGTGCAAAGGCTTGGTTTTCAATATCGTTCTCAGCTTTAAAAGCGTCGTAGGCTTTCCCATATAAGGCCAACGCTCGCTTAAAATCACCCTTATTCCGGTACGACTCGCCAATGTTCATATCGCAAATCGCCACCCGCGTCGAATTTTGAACTTGGCTGTAAGCGCCCCGCGCCCGTTCGAAATGGTGGATGCTGATGTTCAGGTTGCCCAGCACCACCTCCATATACCCGATCACTTGCTCAACCCGACCTTGATCAGCCAGATGACCTCGCTCAAACGCCTCTTGTGCCAACACTGATAACACTAGGCGAGCTTCAGCGTAAGGCAGCGTGCCATCTTCCCATTGGTGTGCTACGTCAAGACACTTCGCTTGAAAGTCGGCAGTTGGCTCCCGATCAAGCACGACGGATGTACTCAAAATTATTTACTCAGCAGTCTGATATTAATACCGATATGAAAGGCTGCGATTATAGACTTGCGCTCTACTTATAACAACGCAAATTACGATATTCGAAGCCCATGATACTTTCACCGGATTCAAACTCGTCACACTTCCCGTAAGGCAGTATAATGGCTCGGAATTTGCATAAATACGATTGGATGGAAATTATGGCAGACAGTACTATTCAGGAACTCCGCTCGCAGGTTGATGTCATTAACCTGCAAATTCTCGAACTGCTCAATAAGCGTGCGGTTCTCGCCTCGGACATCGGCAAACTCCAACAACAAGCCGGTACCACCTTTTATGATCCCCAGCGCGAATCGCAAATGATGACGGCGCTCGAACAAAATAATAAAGGCCCTTTTAGCAACGAAATCGTCAAAGCCCTTTTTAAAGAAATCTTTCGTGCCTCCCTTGCTCTGGAAGAAAAAGAGTCCAAAGCCAAGATCCTCGTTCAGCGTAAATCGGCCGACGAACGCACCATCATCACCCTACCTGATGGTGTGACCAAAATCGGTGACGGTGGCTTTGCCATCATCAGCGGTCCGTGTGCTGTCGAAAGCTACGAAGAGATGGATGAAACCGCTGCGGTTCTCCAAAAACGCGGTGTCAAAATCCTACGTGGTATGGTCTTCAAACCTCGCACCTCACCCTACGATTATCAAGGTATGGGCGAACCCGGCTTGAAGATCGCCCGGCAGGTCGCCAACAAATACGGCATGTTCATCACCAGCGAAATCATGGATGCCAGCCAGATTTCGATGATGTCCGATTATGTCGATATTTTCTGGGTCGGTGCCCGTAACATGCAAAACAGCTTCTTGCTCAAGGCGATGGGTCAGGTACGTCAACCCATTATCCTCAAGCGCGGTCTCTCGGCCACGCTGGAAGAATTCCTGTACGCTGCCGAGTATATTGTCAGCAGTGGTAATCCCAACGTCATCCTCATCGAACGTGGCATCCGCACCTTCGAGAAAGCCACCCGTAACACCCTCGACATCGGTGGTGTAGCGGTCATGAAGCTCGAATCGCACTTGCCCATCATCGTTGATATTTCGCACTCTGCCGGTCGCCGTGACATCGCCCTACCGCTCGCCCGTGTCGCCAAAGCCAGCGGTGCCGATGGCCTGATGGTTGAAGTACATCCAAATCCGCCCGTCGCCATGAGTGATGCCAAGCAGCAGCTTTATTTCCACCAGTTCAATGAAGTGATGGACGCGGTCGAAAACTTGAGTTTTGAGCCTGTAGCGGTCAAATGACCCATTTGACTTCAGTGATGTTAGATAAGGGTGGCCTACGGGCTGCCCTACTCACATTTTGCCTATTTTTCCTCATCAATTTCACCCCGACGACCGCCCAAGATCAGCCAAATGAGTGGGTCTATCGTGGTGATATTGCCCACACCGGTCAGTACGACTCGCCACCCATGTTGACCGCCCCTACTCAACTCTGGCAGTTCCCGATTGAGCGTCCGGTACGAACCTCCTTGGCCGTTGTTGGTGATCTGGTTTATGGTGGCAGTGAGAACGGAAACCTCTACGCTGTTGATCGTGAAACGGGCAAAGAAGTTTGGCGCTTTACCGACAAAGTCTCCTTTGTATCCAGTCCATCCGTGCTGAATGGCGTCCTTTACGTCGGTGCTTTAGACGGAAACGTTTATGCTTTAGATGCTTTAACTGGCAAAGAAATCTGGCACTACACTACCGGCAATCAGATTTATTCCTCACCAACCATTGCCAACGATATGCTTTACATCGGCAGCCTTGATAACAACCTCTATGCCCTTGATCCAGTGACCGGCAAAGAAATTTGGCACGCGGCTACTGCTGGGCAAGTTTGGTCATCCCCTGCTGTGGATGCAAATGGCACCGTATACATCGGCAGTCATGATCACTTCGTCTACGCCTACAATGGTAAAACAGGTGAGCAAATCTGGAAGTTCGATACCGGTGGCGAAATCAACGCCTCA
>JACDGI010000163.1 GCA_013821665.1 Anaerolineae bacterium | reverse complement strand
CCTTTTATTGAAGCACCTTTAGTGTGCTTGTCTTCTGCTTAGCCGTGCGGCTTTAGCCCTCGGCGAGGCAAAAAATAAAATGTTTTTAATACCGGACAAGCCTTTTACGGGGCTTTATTCATCTTGCCGGAGGGTTTATCCTCCGGCAATCGCTACCACACACATCGCTTAAGCAAATACCTACCCTGAAAGGGGGTTGGGTACATAGGACAAATAACCTTACTCCACCAATTAATGCAGTCCTACACGATAACAGCAGAGATCATGTTGCAGATTATTCGTAAAAAGGTTTAATTCAGGTTTGTCGGCAAACCATTTTCTAACCAACCAGCAACCTTTCTCGCCGCTTTCTTCCCTCAAAACCGTTAGCGCCAACCCGCTCAAATAGTTACAAAATGGTCTTCCAAAATGTAACCCCTTCGCCCTCCAAATCCGTTACCATATTTTTAGGGTCTCCTGTAGGGGCTTGCCGGTGGCAAGCCCTCTGATATTCCCGCTGCACCATAACATCCCAAATACTGTAATTGTTACAAAAATCGGTTATTCACAAAAACAATAATTGCAACATTTGCAACGATTTCGGTCTGGACTTGTATCTTAAAATTTCCCTCTTATAACTGCTTTGGCAATCTTGGCGGCGACAATCCCTTCGCCAAAATCGCCAATCTTTTCAGCGGTTTTAGCCGAACCTCCGTGACAAAGTCCTGTAGAATCCTTGTCAATTCTGGCAAAAATGACCTTCACCGCCATCGCCGCTGCCAATTTTTTTCTCCACCACCGCCGCCATAACCTACCGTTTTGTTCAGGTGCATAGATGCCCTAAATCTGGTTATATATTACGAAGCTAAATCCGCTATCTTTATGAAAGAGACAATCAATGGGTAAAGGACGCTTGGAAGCCTTTAGCGATGGAGTTATCGCTATTATTATCACCATTATGGTGTTGGAATTGAAAGTGCCGCATGAACCAACCGTGGCTGCTTTGCTCGAACTCGCACCGATATTTTTCTGCTACCTGTTGAGCTTTGTGTTTGTCGGCATTTATTGGAATAACCATCACCACATTATGCACATGGCGCATACGGTCAATGGACGCATTCTATGGGTCAATTTACATTTATTGTTCTGGCTGTCGTTGGTGCCATTTGTGACCGAGTGGATGGGTGAAAATAATTTCGCGACCATACCTGTCGCCTTGTATGGCGTGGTCATGGCAATGAGCGGATTCGCTTTTTACCTGCTAAGCCGTTCGTTGGTTGCCCACCTTGGTCACGACTCGGAATTGGCTCTGGCACTGGGTACGGATTATAAAGGTGTCGGCTCGCTGATCCTCTATATTTTGGGGATCGTGTTATCATTCGTCAATCCGTTGATCGGTTTTGGGTTATATATTTTGGTGGCTTGTATGTGGTTTATTCCGGATCGTCGCATCGAAAACACAGTTACAAAAGCAGAATAACGCACAGGAGAAAAACATTGCAACCACCACCAACTCAACCCCTAGTTGCGGAAGTCACCGAAACATCAAGGTTAGAGGCTTTTAGTGACGGTGTCTTTGCCATTGCTATCACTCTGCTCGTACTTGAAATTCGTCTGCCTTCCACCGTCGATGCGGGAAAAGCAGGTACACTAGCCAACGCCTTGTTCCAATTATGGCCGGTATACTTGGCGTATGTCACCAGCTTTCTCACTATTGCTATCATGTGGGCTAATCACCACACCATGTTCAAAATGATTCGCCGTACAGATCGTTCGCTGATGTTACTCAACGCCGTACTTTTGATGGTGATTACGTTTTTGAATTTTCCAACCGTGGTTGTGGCTGAATACTTCCAGAAGCCGGATGCTGGTGTCGCAGCAGTCTTTTATAGCGGATCGCTGCTGGTCACAGGAATATTTTTTAACGGTCTATGGTTATATGTTGTTCGCCAGCCCCATTTACTTGAACCTAGCATTACGATGAGCAATGCCCGCCGGGTGCTGCGCCAATATTCTGTTGGACTTGTTGTGTATGCGATTGCGATGGGGGTAGCCTTTTTCAGCGCCCCTGCCAGCGTGGTAATGTGTTTGCTTGTCGGTGTTTTCTTCGCGCTGCCCATCCGGCGTAGAGCCGCTATCGTAGAGTAGCTACGAATCCTTGTGGATAACGGGCTGCCCATTCTTCGCGTAGCACACCGTAGCCCAAACCGTCATAGTATTGCCCATCAACCACTCGCGCATTACGGAAACGGGCTTCTTCGCGGTAGCCCAATTTTTGCGCCAACCGCATCATACCGGCATTGCCTGACCATGTACGCAGATCCAGCCTCACGAACGAAGGTTGCGCTTGCAGGAGATAATCACTCCATAAACCGAGTGCTTCGTAACCGTAACCATGTCGCCAGTGCTGCGGGTCATAAATCACGATGCCCAATGCCGGCCAATGGGTTTCCTCACTAATCCAATACCATGACACTTGCCCGATCATCTGGTTATCCTGCCTGTTCGCGATAACCAGTTGGTGGCGCGGAGTAGGCCAATCAGAAAATTCGATGGTGTTGCGCTGGTCATCGATGATCTCGCGGATTTCCTCGGTGCTGGGGCTGGGATAGTAGGGTGCGTCAAAGCGTTTCCATTCCTGACCGGGTTGCAGCCAACGGCTATAAGCGGGCAGGTCCCTTAGTTCCCAGTCACGTAGGGTAATCAGGTTGCCATTTATCACCATTGTTGTTCAGCCTTTCAGCGCCGGATTATAGAGTGAGCCGACCACTTGGAACCAAAAGGGTTCGCCGGGGGTTGGATTTTGTTCGATGGTCATGCCCAACTTACGCATTACGGCCTGTGATCCTTCATTGTCAAACTCGGTTGTCGCGATCATGCGCCGAACACCCATCTCCTTAAACACGAAGTCAATCATGGCCTGTGCAGCCTCGACTGCGTATCCCTTACGTTGATGTGCAGGGGCAATCGCCCAGAATAAGCCGAATTCAGGCTGCATAAATTGATCTTCCGGTTCACCATTTTTGCGGAACGAAGCCAGCCGTTGGTATGGCCCCATTGACGGTACTAAACCGACAGCGCCGATCAGTTCACCCGATTCCTTCAGCACGATTGCACGTTCGCCGTAAGGGGGTTGATGTAAGTTGGCTAAGGCAGTGTAATTGCCTACTGTCCACTCCAGCCATTCACGCCGCTCATCCAGCGGTGCGTCCCCAAAACAGGCATTCATAATCGTATGGATGCCATCGAGATCAGCTAAAGTAAGCGGACGGATTTTGAGGCGTGAAGTTTCGAGATTAAGCCCATCAGACATCAGTGATTTGCCTTTTCTTTGCGGAGGCTGTTAATGGGTTTTATTGTGTCACAATGTGCTAAAAAGGCAACTCGCCATAGCCTACAATCGCGGCTTTTGATCTATTTACCATGCAAGTGTCCCGTCATTTAGGCAAATAATGGGTTTAGCCTTCTGGGCATCCCTCATTAAATGACAAGAGTTTCATATAACGCCATCGGATTGGCTTTGACTTCCAAAAATCCTTCATCAATTCATTTGGTATCGGTTGTGGTGAAGTATCCTGAGGCATATATACTGCAAAGTTACTGACAGTTGAGTTGTAGGTTGGCGGTATTATGCTGGTATCTTCCACATTAAAAGTAATGGCGGGATAAGTAAGTGAAAGAGAATCTGGACATGACCACAAAAATAAACTACCCGGTAGACGAATAAATACCGCCAAATCACCTACTTTTATGTCTGCACAGTTATAAAACGCCAAACGATTTCCTTCAAAAGTGACTTCACAGCTCAATGGCTCGTTAGGGGAAGTAGCAATGATGTTGTTTCCACGACTATCAAGCTGCAAAGATGAATTATTGGTTTGCAATAAAGAAGGGATGTCCGCGTAAGCTGTTTCGCTTGGTACAATCCCATACCAGCAAGGTTGATGCTTGCCCTCGCAACCTTCCTTAAAGCCATGCACTATTGGGTTAACGGCTTGACGATTACCCAGCAGCAGCGTTGTAATGCTAAAGATGGTTAGAATCATAACCGTGATTAGAGTCAGTCTGCTTAAAAACCGTGTCAAACTGTCATGTCCCTTCATCAACCAGATAACGCGCGATTAAATGCGCTGTATGTTCGATACTGCTTTTATGGGTGCGTTCATAACCATGTGAAGCATCAATGCCGGGGCCAATCAACGCTACCTTGGCCGCCCCACCTGCCCGCCAATAAGCCGATCCATCCGAACCGTAGTAGGGATAAATATCCACTTTATAAGGAATATTGTTGGCTGCTGCGAGCTGGCGCATCCGTGCTGTAAAGGCATAGTGATAAGGACCACTGCTATCCTTGGCGCAGATGCTCACCGAAAACTCGTCCGAGTTCTGTCCATCGCCCATCGCGCCCATATCAATCGTCAGTAGTTCGTCCAATTCATCCGGCCAATTGGCTGAACCGCCATGTCCGACTTCCTCATAATTAGCGATCACAATCGTAGTGTCTTGTACAGGTTTTAGCTTGGCTGTTTTCAGTGCTACCGATGCCCCGTAGATAGCCGCTACACCTGCTTTGTCGTCCAGATGCCGCGAACGGATGAAGCCGGTATCCGTCACCTCCACGCGTGGGTCAAGGAAAATGAAATCACCGACTTCGATACCTAGTTCACGCGTATCGGCTGCGCTGCGTGTCATGGCATCCAGCCGGATTTCCATATTGTCGGCTTCACGCTGGGTTGTATTGAGCTTGCTGTTGACGTGCGTGCTGGGATTGCTGAGGAGCATTGTTCCCCGAATGCGTTTGTTATCGGCTGTGCGAACCGTCACACCTTCATATTCCACAGCGTTCCATGCGTAACCACCCAATTGTGTGGCTTTCAATCGCCCGCTGCCTTTGATCTCTTTGACCATCAATCCCAGTGTATCGACATGCGCCGTAATCCCGCGTGGAGCGCTGCTAGCCGCGCCTTTCAGTTGGATCAGCAATGCGCCTTTCTTGGTACGGTTGAGTGTCAATCCAGCGGTTTTGAGCTTTTTAAACTCGGCTTCAACATAGTCGATGGCTTCTACCGCATAACCAGTCGGACTTGGGGTATTCAAGAGTCCAGTTAAAAAGGTGATTGTTTCATCTAGATTAATCGTTATATCGCTCATAGCAATCTCCTGCATCAGATAATGACGTAGATACTATAACACGCTACTCTGCTTGTTCCGATTTGGTTTGGAACGTGGTGGTATGAGCGCAAATTTGCCTACTGATGCAGGGTAAATTATCTTAAGCAGTGTTACAATCGCATCATTCGTTGAATAGGGGAGCAGGGCATGAATTCAATTCATATGCGTGGTGCAACGCTAGATGATACTCAGGCGATTAGTGCCTTGTTTCGTACGCATATTGCCGTCTGGCAGCGTTTGAATTCGGCGGGTCAAGTACAAGATGTAGCTTATGAGTCGCTGACTATTTATGAACGTTGGCAGCATGGTGGCCCTTGGATGAGCGTCGAGACTGCGGCTATTCATCTCAGTCATTTGCTGCGTGGCGCAGGCATTCCGTTAGTACTGGAAGCTGAAGGTAAGATCGCCGCCTATGCTGAAGCCTATCGTGGTACAGAACCCGAACCTTTTGGTGACCATTATCATCTAGCACAGGTGGTTGTTCATCCCGATTTTGCGTCTGCCGGATTGCAAGACAGGATGCTGCGCGAACTGCTGGAACAGGCCAAAATTGCCCGTGTATTGCGTGTCACGGCTAACTGTATTGCCGGCGATGCTCAAACACAGGCGCTTTATACAGGGCATGGTATGAGTGTCCTGTCGCGTATTCGACGTTATAACCTCACTGCCAAGTCAGGGCAGGGCTTCTATAAAGTCGTCGATCATCCCAACGATAACCCGCAGCAAATTTTCAACTGGTTTATGCCGGTCGGTCGTCTCGGTAGCGCACGGCAGCAGTGGGAAACACTATGGCCGCAAACATGGTATGCCATTGCCGAAATGCGCGAACGTCGTACCCATCGTCTGAACTTTTCCGCTTCTGGGCAGGAAGCATTTATCTACTGCCAGCAGCAGTTGTATTCGCCTCGCGCGGTTGAAGTTTATATGTGGTCGCCCAAGCCGTTGACCGCACAGCTCTTAACTGCATTGCGCGATTGGACGCACCGCGAAGGTTATCGCAGCCTTGTGCTGAGTGTGAATGATGAAACTGCTAAGGTCTTAAGCGCAGAAGCCGAAGCGGATGGTTACTACGAGGACGTTTATGGGGTTAGTGTTTAGCTTAAAAAACTGTCTTAGTGTAGGGGAGGGACTCAGTCCCTCCGCCTTAAAGATTTGCTGGATGATTTAACCAGCAGCCGTTGGTTCGACTGTCGCTTCGGACATTGAAGCGTCCATTGTGGCTTCTGCTGTTGCTTCACCCATCATGGGTGCGCTGAAGGTCACCTTTTTGATGACATAAGAGGTTGCATCTGCATGAGCAAATTGCGCATCGGTCACAAAAGGCACACCATCACGAATGGCGATGGTTGTAGCCGAGCCGGGTGCAACTTGGAAGTCACCCGTAATGGTAGCCGTTGCCCAATCATCATCGCTGGTCAGTTGGACGACGTGCTTGGTGCTGCCAACAGCCGCAACCAGCGTCTTGGCATCTGAGAAGGTAATTCCATCACCACCCGAAACATCACCATCAATCTTAACGACTGAGAATGATTGCGGGTTGTCCAACGGAATTTTAATCAGGTCAGGGCTACGAACGGCCACCAGATAACCGTTCGGGTTGTAATCGATGCCGTTCAGGACGAATGATCCGACGAAGCTCGGATCTTGTAGGAAGACCGATGCGTTGCCGTCCATGTCTACTTTGTAGAACACACCTGCGTTGCTGTCGGCTATATAAGCATTACCATCTGGATCAACCGCGATGTCATTGGGGAAGTGACCTGCTGCATCCGGTGTGAGTGCTGCCAAATCGACCACATGAATTTCCGCACCGCTGGACAAATCGTAAATGCCTAATTGCCCAATCTTTGCCATATCCGTAGAAGCCAATAGCAAGCGATTATGTGCCGCGTCAATTTGCAGGCCGATAACCGACTTTAACTTCGTGTCTTGGAGCAGTGTGGTGAGTGTGCCATCATCACCAACGACAGAGACACTGCTTTGTGGAATTGAACCAACAAGGAATTGGCCGCGTGTGGCATCATACTCGATACCTTCGGGCATTAAACCGGGGACGTTAATGGTAATCGTATCGGGAGCGGGTGCTGCTGACAGGGTGCTTTCAGGTGTGGCATCTTGCGCGGCTGCGGCAAAAACACTGCTGCCGAGTGCGACTGCTGCCAATAAACCGATGACGTTCCGTTTCAACATGCGTTCTTCTCCTCTGCTAAATGGACAATGGATGCCGTAGTATCCTTCTTTCCGAGTACCTTGTGAGGACATGCCTTACCTTTTCGGGTATGGCTCTCTCATAGACTTTTCATATCAACTGGGTACAGAGCTTTAATCCTAATTTGGCTATAATGAAGCCAAAGCAACCCATGAAGGCATTGTTTTATGACTGCTTATGACTCAAATCGTGCCGAATATGGCATCACCAACGGACATATCCAGATTGTGATGGAAGGTGGCAGGCAGCTACCGGCTTATTGGGCGCATCCGAATTCTGGGCGCTTGTTTCCGGCTGTCGCCCTGATTCATGATTGGTGGGGGATTACGCCCGCTGTCCGCCGCATTGCCCACCGTTTCGCGCAGGTGGGTTACTATGTCATTGTGCCAGATTTGTTTGATGGGCAGGTTGCTTCTACACCGGAACGCGCGATTGAACTGGTTAAAGCTCTTGGTGATACCGGCTATCCACGCGTTGATGCTGCCTTAAGTGTTCTAGAAACGCACAATAATACCAACCACGATGTTGCCGTTGTGGGCATCGGTATGGGTGGCAGCTTAGCCTACGAAGCCGCCATCATCCGCAAGGATATGGAGGCCGCTGTTGTTTATTACGGCTTCCCACAGCGCTACTTCGGGCGCTTGAAAGAGTTGCGTGTGCCGTTACTGGCAATCTATGGTGAGCAAGAACAGTACGTCACCGTGACCGATATAAACCGCACGCGCCGCGAACTGGACTCTAACCCGCACAAGTTGGAACATGAAGTTTTGATGCTGCCCAATGTAGGGCATGACTTTTTTGCGGACTCAGCCGATGAAGCCGGACGTGTACAATCACAGGCCGCGCTCAATACGACCTTTAGTTTTCTTGAGAAGTACCTCAAAGGGCCATCATTCACTGGGCCGTTGAAGCGAATATAAACCCATTAACAAGGACACAATACCCACATGGCAAATACAAATGATCCATTGCGCGATTTGATTCGTTCGACTCTCGACTTTTATGGACGCTTTGGCTGGCAGCCCCTGACCAACGATGCCATCCGCGTCTTTGAAGAAGAAGTGCGCGAAGTGACCGAAGCGGCACAAGATGGCAACGATAAAAACCACATCGCTGAAGAAGCTGCCGATGTCATCGTCACGCTGATAGGGGTATGTCAGGCATCTGGTGTCGAACCGGAACAATTGATACAACAGTTGTATGCAGTCATCGCCAAGAACGACGCGAAAAACCACGATACGCATGTTTATACCGATGGCAAAATCCGCCGTCGTTTCCCAAAATCGACTCCATGACACCGATTTGTGAAGTCTTGCAACCCGGCTGTGTACCTTATCAGCAAGCATGGGATTGGCAGAATACGATGGCGGAGCAGCGCGGACGCGGTGAATCACCGGATCGACTGCTCTTGCTCCAGCATCCGCATACCTATACGCTCGGCACATCCGCCCACGAAGATCATTTGCTGCTGTCATCAGATAAACTGGACGAGCGCGGTATAACCGTGTTTCATGTCGATAGGGGCGGGGATATTACCTATCATGGGCCGGGGCAGTTGGTCGGTTATCCGATTATCCAACTCCCTCGCGCTTCGGATACTTTACGCATGGATGTGGTCGGCTATGTGCGTAACATCGAACAGGTCATTATTCGTACCTTAGCGGATTATGGTGTCGTAGGTAAGCCTATTCACGGCTTAACCGGTGTGTGGGTTGATACTCCGGCGGGTGAAGCCAAGGTATGTGCAATTGGGGTACGTGTCAATGTTCGTGCTGTGACCAAACACGGTTTTGCGCTGAACCTCAACACCGACTTGAGCTACTTTGAAGGTATTGTTCCCTGTGGCATCCGTTACAAAGGTGTGACCAGCCTCGCCCAGCTTCTCGGCGCTCCTATCGATGAAATGGCTGTAATACAGCACCTCATTCACCACTTCAGTTCCGTATTCGGTTACGAAATACGTACACCTTAACTTTATTCGGCTGCTGTGTCTTCAAAAATCGCACTAACAGGCATTTGAAAACCGGGAAGCACCTCGCCACCATCTAACATTTCGCCTTCGAATAGCACTTGTTCATCATCCAGTGTATAAACTTCCACAAACCGTTTTTGTGGCTCAACTAACCATACCAATTTTGTGCCATTCGCTAGATAATATCGCGCTTTGGCACGCATCTCTTTGAGCGAGTCATCTGGCGATTTGACCTCAATGGCGATCTCAGGCATTTGAGGGACACTACCGCGCTCTACAGGTGGCGCATTACCACTTGTGAAGGAAATGTCTGGAATACGGGAATTGCGCTTGTCTTGTGGTGTACGATAACGTACTTCCATAACCACACGTCCAGCTCGCGTTTCTCGAATGTGGTTCCAGAAAAACCCGTATATATTGCCAGCGCACATTCCATGTTTCTGTGTAGGCACTTTTTCCACAATCTCCCCGTCAATAAGTTCGAGCAGCCGGTCACGATTTTCGGGCGCATCGGCGTACTGCTCAAACTCCTCGACTGTGTAGAATAATTGTCGGGCTTCCATATGTTTACCCTTCGTCTGCTCAACTGCTGATTTGATTTTAGCACCTTTGGTAGACTTCTGCGTGTATTATGAAAGTATGTTCACTCGGAGATTATCATGTCGCGCTTATTGCTCAAATTCACTTTATTTCTAGCCTTTATTCTGACCATCACCAGCCTCGCTGCCGGTGCGCTTGGCAGTACCCAACCGCATAATTCTGTCCTGAGTGGTTTCACCGAAGGCTGTGAGAGTCAGCCAAGTCCTTGTTTGTACGGCATCCTGCCCGGCGTGACGAGTATCGCCTTCGCCCAAAAACAGCTTGAGGCCAACGGCTATAAAATCTATAACACGATTAGTGACAGTCCACATTTCTATTTTCGCGGAGATGCAAAGACCGAAACGTGTTCCGATATTCAGATGTCAACTCGAAATGACGGCACAACAGTATCTGCCATATCCTTGAGTGGATGCAAGGGAATTGTCCTAGGTGATTTGTCGTTCCTAGGATTTCCCGAAAAGATCAGACAAGGCTATATGAAATTGGGGCACTATTTCGTTGCTGAAATAGCTGAAGCTAACAAACTGGATCGCGTCCGCCAATGGTCTCCTTACTCACAAATAAACAGTGTATCAATGGGTAAGGAGATGGATTTGCTTGGCAACTCATGGCACGGCTTTGTACCAGATTGGCGTTACTGTCAACTTGAACCGAGTTATGTAGATTGCCCACAGTAAAAAGCGCGGACAGTCATTTCTGACCATCCGCGCCCTCTCTTGCATTTGACTGTCAACTGACAACTGTTGACTATAAACCACCCACTAGAAATTAATCATGTGGCCTTCGAGTCCGTGTGCCGCTTCCATGAGTGCCTCGCTCAGCGTAGGATGAGCATGGACGTTACGGGCGATCTCGTTAGGAGTCAGTTCCGCCAACCGCGCCAATGTTAGTTCGGGCAGCAGTTCCGTTACCTCCGGCCCGATCAGGTGTGCGCCCAACATCTCGCCGTATTTCTTATCACTAATCAGCTTGACGAAGCCTACTGTGTCGCCCAAACCATGCGCCTTACCATTGGCTTGGAAGGGGAATTTGGCGACGTTAATTTCGTATCCCTTTTCCTTGGCCTGCTTCTCTGTCCAACCGAAGCTGGCGATTTGCGGTTGGCAGTAAGTCGCACGCGGCATCATGTCGAAGTCCAGTTCGACCGTTTCCACACCCGCGATATTCTCCACTGCTACGATGCCCATATTCTCGGCCACATGTGCCAACATCAGCTTGGATGTTACATCACCAATGGCGTAGATATGCGGTACGTTGGTCTGCATCTTCTTGTTGATCTCAATTGCACCGCGCTCGGTCAATTTCACGCCTGTCTTTTCCAAACCATAGCCTTCGGTGCGCGGTTTGAAACCAATCGCCTCCATGACCTTATCGGCTTCCAAAACAATCTGCTTACCATCCGCCGGTGTCACAGTCACCTTGACGTTCTTGCCAGTGTCTTCAATCTTATCGACCTTAGTGCTGGTCATAATCTTGATGCCCAGCCGCTCGTACTGCTTGCGAAGTTCTGCCGAGACTTCCTCATCTTCTAGCGGAACCATGCGGTCAAGGAATTCGACAATTGTCACTTCGACGCCATAGTTATGCATCACATAGCCGAACTCGACACCAATGGCACCCGCGCCTGCAATGATGATGCTCTTGGGCAGTGCTTCTTCCATGATTTGTTCTTCATAGGTCACGACACGTTCGCTGAGCTTCGTACCGGGGATCAAGCGTGTGGTTGCGCCCGGAGCCAGAATTAAACTCTTGAACTTCAGTGTTTCCTTAGCGCCCGCGTTCAACGCCACATCTAGCGTGTTGGCATCGGTGAACGTGCCCCAGCCATCGTACTCATCAATCTTGTTCTTCCGCATCAGGAAGTGAACACCCTTAACACGTCCGTCAGCCACACGGCGGCTGCGTCTGAAGGCTTCACCGTAATCAAATGTGACCTTACCTTCAATTTTGATGCCGAAAGTTTTGGCCTCGGTGTTGATGATATGTGCCAGTTCTGCGTTACGCAGCAGCGCCTTCGAGGGAATGCAGCCCACGTTCAGGCATACGCCACCCCAATATTTCTTCTCGACTATCGCGGTCTTCAGCCCCAACTGTGCCGCGCGAATGGCTGCGGTATAGCCGCCCGGCCCTGCGCCCAGCACTACTAAATCATATTCTTTTGCCATCGGAGTCTCCTTGGAAGACGGCACATCACACAATCAGCCGTCTACAGATAGGTGAATTTCTAAACTGTGTTGATTCTAATATGTTGATAGGGGAGAAAGCAATGATCTTACTAGACCGTTCCCTAGCTTTGTGCAATTTGTTAATGCAGTGAGCTAAGGAACGGCATCTGGACTTACTTATGAGCCTATTGGTGTTGCTGTCGGCGTGGCAGTCGGCGCTCTGAAACCCGGTCTAAAAATACCGATGCCCGTTGGCACAACGATGTTACCTGCTCCGGCTGTCGGCGCGGGTGGTGGCGCACATAATGGACGTTTCTCGCTGGGTGGCAGTGGAGGTTCACCGGGTGCAGGTGGCATCACACAGTCATTCGGATCAACCGTCGCCACAATTTCCGGTGTCGCTTCGGCATTCGGATCTTGGAAACCCTTCTCACAGG
>JACDGI010000162.1 GCA_013821665.1 Anaerolineae bacterium | reverse complement strand
CGCCTACGCCGCGCTGGGTTTGGATACCGAACGCTTAGATACAGGCTTGCCACCCGCAAGCCCCTACAACATCCGTACGGGTTTGCCGCTGGCAAACCCCATTCCGACAATTTCAGGAGAAAAATCCATGACCGATATGAATAACAGCGCTGACAATACCGACATTCAACAACCCGCGCGTAAGCGGCTGCCGGTGGCGGATCGTGACGACGCTATGAAGTCGCACATCAGCGTCACCAGCCCTTACGACAGTCTCGATGCGCTCGATATGCTGCACGGTTATGTGCTGCTGCGGCAGGGCAAGAGCTTCCAGGGCGTGAGCCAACGTTATGCCAACGCCCTTGCCCATAAGGTGCAGAAGGCAGGCTTGAGCGCCATCAAATCCGACGAACTGACCTACAGCACACAGGCCGGTTTTGGTGACGAATGGGTGCCCGACCTGTGGAGCGCCCAAATCTGGAATCGGGCGCGCTTGGAGAACGCCATTCTGCCGCTGTTCCGCAACATCGAAATGCCCAGCAACCCTTTCGAACTCCCAATTGAGGGAACTGATCCAACCGTCTACTACGTGCCAGAAACCAAGAACGAAACCGATCTGACCATCTCCGGCAGCACCAATCCCATCCCCGATAGCAAAGTCGGTTCGGGCAAGGTCACACTCAGCGCTCAAAAGTTGGCGCTGCGAGTGGGTTTCAGCAGCGAATTGGTAGAGGACAGCGTGGTTCCGGTCTTGAACCTTTACCGCGATCAAGCCATGAAAGCTATCCTCACCAGCATCGACAATGTGCTGTTGAATGGCGACACGGCCACGAGTGCGAATATCAACAAGAACGGTGGCACACCCGGCGCGACCGACCGTTACATGGCCTTCAACGGCCTACGCAAACTGGCACTGCTCACCAATGCCGATACTCCGCCCAACCGTGTCGATGCCACGGCAGCCATGACCCTGGCGTTGCTGCGGCAAACACGCTTCACAATGGCCGCACAGTACAGCGCCCGTCCCAATGATCTGGCGTGGATTGTCGATGGTGGGACCTACGCCAAGCTGTTGGGATTGAGCGAATTCTTGACAATGGAAAAAGCTGGCGCATTAGCCACCGCCCAAACCGGTCAGATCGGGTTTGCGGATGGTGCGCCGGTCATTGTGTCATCCGAAATGGCAATGAGCGATGGGGCTAACGGTAAGGTGAACTTCACCACACCCGCCAACAACACCAAAGGTACTGCCCTCTGCGTCTACCGTCCGGGATGGTTCGTCGGCTACCGCCGCAAGATCGCCGTGAGCGTGGATTATCTGCCGTACTACGACAGCTATCAACTCACCGCTACTGTGCGTTTGGCACTCATCAACTTCGATACCGACGTCGCCGCCGCCCTGTATGATATCTAGTCAAATTTAGGATAAGAGGCGCAACCGGACGTGGTTGCGCCTTCAATCTACGATATGGGAAACGAGACGATATGAATTACTCTGTCCGTACTCGCAAAAGCAATCTTGCTTGTATCAGGGCTGAAGGCCGCAGCATAGGCAGCGTCGGTGAGTTGAACGGTTTGTTCGATCCGACTGCTTGCAACATCCCATGTGCGAAGCCTCCCATCAGCACTCACGCTCACGAGTTTCGTATCGTTGTTGATCGTGCTGATTGCCATAATCAGCGTCGTCTTAAAGTCGAGAGGGTTGCTATCGTCGGTGGCAAACGTCGATAAGATTTTCCCCGTTGAAATATCCCAAGTCCGCAGCATCCCGTTCAGTTTTCCTGCTGTAATCTGCGTGCTATCGGCTTTCCAAGCCAGTTGATAATTATCGTAACCTTGCCCACCTAGCTCGGGATCGTCCATAAATTTGATTACTTCTAGTGTCTTCCCATCTCGCAATTCGATGATGCCAGTGGGATTAGCCAACGCTAAAATCTCCCCATTCGGACTCCACTTCATTTGAACGCTGCTGCCAGCCTTAAATTCTTGTAAAAGTGTGCCGGCTTTGGCGTCCCACACCTTTAAATTGTGAGAGTCTTCAATGCCACCTGTGATGATCCGTTTGCCATCAGGTGACCATATCACTGTCGAGGCGTAATCAGGTGTCATCGACACTATTTTGGATAAAGTTCCTTGTAACACATCCCACAGGCGCAAAGTTTTGTCCATGCTGACGCTTGCCAATTGATGGCTATCTGGACTCCACGCGACATCAATCACGACGTTTGTATGCGCTATGAAAATTTGAAGCGTGTCTCCCGATAGGCCGTCAGAAATGGTGATAATTCCGTCCTCATAACCTGTCGCAATGAGCTGACCGTCGGGACTCCAGATCATCGATATGGCATCGTTAGGCCGTTCATTTTGAGCAAAGGCATTATTCAATGAGGAAGTGGCGAGAAATAGCCAGCATCCTATGAGGATAAACAGGCTACGTATGACCCTATTCATGTTGAGAATTGTTCCTGCTTCGACTTCCGGACGCTTATCAACTTTAGCATCAATGTATTGAGTATGCTGGATAATGTCTAGGCAGAATTTGAGAAACAGGGCGTATCCAAATGTGATACGCCCTTGAAGTTATCAGAGGCCAAACAGAGGATCGTCGATGTCAATTTTGAATGCGGCATCGACGATTTTCTCATTAAACGCCCGATTTTCCACATAGTTTCGCATCGGTGAAAGGTCGCCACCCAAACAGGCTTGCCAGATGGCGCGGCGTTCTTCGGCAGAGTCTCTCGTCACCAAAAAATAGGTTGCGTCACCGAGTATATTGGCAAGTAGAAAATAACCGCCCACGATACGCTGTGGCAAAGAAATTGGTTGGGTTTCGTCCTCCACAAACCGCTTCATCACGCTGATTTCGAAGCCATCGTTTGCGAGGTTTTTACTGTACGGAGCCATAATCATCCTCAAGAACAAAACTGCTTAAATGTGTCACGACCATTCCACTTTGAATTTTAATCGCGCAACAAAATTTGAAGCGTTGAGGATTGGATACCATACTGGAAATTGTTCAAGCAAAAGTAAAATGAGTTAAGATGTTTTAGTTTGACAATTCTAGATTATGGTATTAGAATTAATGTTCTAAATTTGGTTTGTATCTACAAAACAAGTACACTAATTGCTAGATAGTAACCTTGAGGCTCAAATGCCAAATCAATACTTCACATTTAATCGAGATAAAGCAATAGAAGTAATCATTTATATTGCTAGACATATCTCCGACCCCACGCTGCACAGTGTGTCAAAGTTGTTGTACTTTGCAGATAAAACCCATCTTGAGAAATATGGACGTTTTATATGCGGGGACACCTATTACGCTATGGAATATGGCCCTGTACCAACCAATGTTTACAAATTGCTAAAAGAAAGCGTTGAAGGTGATCCAGTAGATAATGCTTTCAAAGTGGATAATGGTCGAGAAGTTGTTGCACTGCGTGATCCTATTTTAGACACATTAAGCGAGTCCGATTTAGAATGTCTGGATCAATCCATTTCAATGTACGGTCATGTTCCTGTATGGCGTAGAACTCAAGATAGCCACGATGAAGCGTGGCGTACAGCTTGGGAAAAAAGAGGTAGTAAACAGACCAACGAGATGCGGCTTGAAGATATTGCCCATATGCTAGAAGATTCAGAAGATCTGATCAATCATTTAAATAATCAGTACCCAGATTAGGCAGTAGATGCCGACCAATAATGTAGCACTTTGGTACATTTACCATGTGAAAAATTGTATCCATACAAAACCACACCCTAAAAATAAATTTGTGGTAATCACCTGTATAGGTGAATCAGCAATGGGTTTTCTAATTAATTCGCGTATCAATGATTTCATACTCAATCGACCTCATTTGTCGGCTTGTCAGGCTGCAATTGACGCTAAAGATCATTCGTGTCTAACTCATAATTCGTATATCGATTGCAGAGACATATTTCCCTTTAGTGATGATGATCTAAATGATCGCAAATCCGTAATTAGTCCTATAGCAAAACGCCGAATTATTCAAGCAGTGTATTTATGTACGGTTCTTGAGAAGAAATATAAAAACATCATACTTGGTAATGAGAAAGATATTCTTGATAGCATCATAAACTCAAAGTAAATTGAAGTTTTTACGCGGCATATTTTTCAATGCAATATCGCTAAAAATCAAAGGGTTTATCCAACTTGACGGTGCTTTTATTCCTGTTAACAACCATATTAGAGGAGTAAGCTATAATTTCTTCATTGCTCTACTCGTGAGGCCCTACTAATGGAAAAACTCATCCTCCTCGTAGCCGATTATGCCAACGTCGATCAAGGCGGGAAGCTCAATGTGCTTGGTGCATTTGGTCGCATCTATGCCCCTCAATTTCCCGCTTTACATGCCTCTTTACACCTTGTTGTGAAACTAGGTGCGGATATTGAGGATTTTGGCAAGGAAAAGCAGTTTAATGTCTATTTTAGGGATGCTGATGGGAAAATATTGTTAGCGTTACCGACCATTCCTTTCACGCTGAACTCAAAAAACATGCCCGTCCCTGAGGTTAATTTTATTATTCAAGTTCAAAATTTGGTTCTTCCAAGTGCAGGACAATATGATTTTGAAGTCATGGTTGATGGTGAGGAAATTGGTGTTTTACCGATTACGGTAGATCAAATTCCTTCTCATTCGTAGGGTAAAATATGCCATCAAAAGCGGAAAAATTACTCAAACGGATGCGAGTTTCTAAGTCTGGTTGGAAATCTAAGGATTTAGTAACGTTATATTTAGGCTTCGGGTTTATCATTAGTCATGGTAGTAATCACGATACTGTTAAACATCCAGATTTTCTAGATGTCTTAGCATTGCGTGATACACTCCCCAGACATGTAGAGGAATTAGCTAAGGGTTATATCAATGATGCTATAAAACGCATTGAACTCTTACAAAAACTGCAAGAGGAACGGGGAAAAGAAGATGAATGAGCAACTCTTAGAACGCGCGAAACAACTTGCCTCTCGCAATTACTCAATAACGATTGAATCCGATGTGCTTTCAGATGGTAAACCTGTTTTTATCGCTCGAAACCCTGAGTTAGAAGGTTGTAAATCCCAAGGACATACGCCGGATGAGGCGAAAACCAATCTCGATCTAGCACGAATAGATTACATCTATAGTCTATTGGAAGATGGAATTACGCCACCAGAACCTATCGCATCAAATGAAACTCAAACAGGCAATTTGGAAAATTCGATAACGTATCATGTTATCGTTAGCGACAATACCGATGTAGAGCTAGAAACATTGCCGCAAAAGAAGCAAGTTCCACTCTATCAAGCCTCAGCCTAAGTACAATTCGTTTCCTGATAAAAGCGCAGCCACACCGGTTGCGCTTTTTATTTCCCCATCTTGTAACTTCTCTTTAATCACTTTCAACTGGAGGATTTATGTATACCATCTCGACTCTCGACCAACTCCGTACCCGACTGGGACTCGCTACCGCTGATACGGCAGATGACCCCCGCTTGCTCAGCGCCTTACAAGCCGCCGCGTCGCAGATCGAACGGGCAACAGGCCGCCGTTTCTGTCCGCGCCAGAAAGCCATCCAGCACAACTACACCAGCAGCCTCGAACTCCTCTTAGATGACGATCTGCTCGAACTGACCAGCCTGACCAATGGCGACACCACCAGCATCAACCTCACCGATGTCATCCCTGTGCCGGATGAAGCGCCCTTTAGTTATCTACGGCTGACCGGCAGCAGCGCCTTCACATGGAACACCTCGCCCTTACAAGCCATCACCGTCAATGGCATCTGGGGCTGGCATGATCGTCCGGCGGAAATGTGGCGTGTTACGGGCGATACCGTGCAAAGTAATCCACTGAGCAGCAGCGCGACAACCTTAACAGTTACCAGCGCAGGAGGTGCGGATAGCGAAGCCGTCACCCCACGATTTCAGGTTGGGCATCTCCTCAAGATTGATACTGAATATCTGCGGGTAACAGCGGTCAACACATCAACCAACATATTGACTGTCTTACGCGCCGCCAACGGCACATCCGCCGCCAGCCACACCCTCAACACACCAATCTACACCTATCAGCCACCAGCCGAATTGAATGCACTGGCGCTGCGATGGGCCAGCAGCTTGTATAAGGAAACCGACTCGCCAACCTTCGCCACACCGGGCGCATTACAGGAGGCAATCGCACCCTTTCGACGGGTCGAAGTCAAAGTCTAACTTGGTCACATACAGGAATGAGTGCGGCGTGGATAACGCAACAGTTAGAATGCCGCACTCAAGCGAATTTATGCCGCGCGGGTGGCTATTTGCGCATCTTCTTCAGTTTTCACAAAGCGGATGTTCTTGGCCGCCCGATTCAAAGAAACGGTTTGCAAGATTTGAAGCAGCGATTTAAAGAAGGGGTTAGCACCCAGAACCGCTACGATAGCGACGTTACTCGGTGCGGATTGAAATGAGCGTGCTAGCACCGATAAAGCATTCCCGTGAGGTAATCCCATGCTTTGACGCGAGTCTGAAATGATGTTGACCGGATAGTCCACTGAATTCAACAGGGTATCGATCTCTACCTTAGATGAAGCAAAATCTTCCCACGTCCATGCTCGTTCGTATGTGACCAGAATCGTTTTATGGGTTTCATTTTCCCACCCAACGTGGATAGCCATAGCCTATCTCCTTAACCTCAGCCTATTGTTATTGTAATACCGCTTTTCCACAAACTTACCTTAAAAAAGCATTGTTGTTCTTCGTAATGCTATTAGAAATAATAGCTTATAAGGAAGGATTTACCAAAAAACGACAATAAAACGAGCTAAAAATCCAAACACCATGAATATCATCATTCCATGCCACAGTAACCAGCCTATAAAACCTGTAAATGTACTGCTATAGGCAGATTATAAGGCAGTTACGATTTACCGTCTATTGATCTTGCTCTGCCTAATCCCCTCATAATCCCATCAAGGAGTATCGTATGACCATACGCGCTGCGCTTACGCGTCTTGCCAGTTTGAGTGTGTCCGGTGTCAGCCACAACTATGATGTAGACAGCATCCCCGACAGCTTCAGCCGTGTACAGTTACCGGCTTTGCTGGTGCTGCCCATCACCCCATCGACCAGCAAAATCACGCGCACATCCAGCGAGGGTTTCCAGAGTATCGCCTTCAGCAGCGGCCCTCGCACTGTCACCGTGAACATTACCCATCTGCTGCTGGTCGCGCCCACTGAAGCCGGACGCGGCGTACGCACGCACCTACCCAAAGTTGTTGATCTGATGGATGCTTACTGCACCGCCCTCGCTGCCGATCCACTGCTCACCAACACACTCCTCGAACCAACTCATGTGCAGGTTGAACCCGGCGATTTCACCTATGGACACACCACCTATCATGGCTGTGCCTTCCGCCACACATGGATCATTCAAGTGTAATTTTCCTTCAACCTTTGACCCTTCCGTATTTCACTCAGTACTCAGCACTATTGAAAGGAATCTTATGCCTCCAGCCACTTATACCGTTAGCATCGACTACTCCGACAACGGCAGCTTTGCCGATGTGGGCGACAACCGCATCACTGATGTCCTCCAACTGGATTGGCGCTTGGGCATGACCAAGCCCTATGACACGGTCGCCGCCCCAGCCACCGCTCGTATCATGCTGCGAAATTCCACCCGTGCTTACTCATCCGAATACACGTCCGATGACCTCAAACCCGGCAAACCGATTCGCATTCAATCGAATGATGGCATCACTACCCGCACACACTTCACCGGCTTCATTGATCGCATCGAGCCACTGGCGGGTAATCAAGGGGAACGGCTGGCTGTCATCTATGCGGTTGGTGCGGAAGCCGTGCTGGGACAGCAGCGTATTCGTTTGCCGCCGCAGGTCAATGCGACTGCCGATACGGTCATCGCCGCCGTACTGGATGCGACCTTGTTACGCTACAGCCCACTCACTGGCTATTGGCTGCTCGATACGATCGGTCATGCCGAGCTGGACAGCAACACCCGCCTCGCCGGATCGTTCACCCGTTCGCTGGAAACAGGACACTCAACCTTCGCCTATTCCGCCGACACATGGGATACAGGTGTCACAGCGCTTGAAGCCATCCGTCAGATGACCGACAGCGAACGCGGGCGTTTCTTCACGGATCGTTTTGGTCAACTGGTCTTTTACAACCGCCATCATACGCTGCTCATCAGTAGCGCCGTCGCCAGCTTCAGCGACAACATGGATGGCTTAGACTATACCTATGGTGCGGATGTCATTAATCAGGTCGAAGTGACGCTCCTGCCGCGCAGCCTCGGCTTTCCATCAACCGTCTTATGGAAGCTGGCGACTCCGCAGTTGATCCTACCGGGTGATATCGGTATCCGCCGCCTCATCGCACCCTATCGCGATGCCGCCAATCAACGAATGGGTGCGGCAGTCGTTAACACGCCCGTTCCCGGTGTAGATTTTCAAGCCAACATCTTGATAGATGGCACGGGCATAGATCGCACGGTTGCGCTCAATGTGGTCGTCATGGAGGCCGATGCTTCGGCGACACTGCTCGAAATTCGCAATACAGGCAGCACACCTATTTTCCTGTTGGCTGGAGCGCAGTTGCGCGGCACACCGCTCATCAGTGGCGATCCAGCCTTGGTCGTGCAAGCGGATTATGCCAGCGCCAACCAATACGGTCTGCGGCGTTTCAGTCTGGATACACCCGCGCTCACCAACATCGAGGAGGCCGATCAGTTAGCCCGTTATGAACTAGCACGCCGTAAAGACCCACGCGGCACACTGCACCATATCCAGTTGAGCGGCACACTGCATCTCACGCAGATTCTGACTCGCACACTCTTTGACCGCATCACCATCCACGACACCCAAACCAACCACACGGCGGATTACTTTATCGTCGCCGAAGAACACACCGTTGATCGGGGCGGTGCGCGGCATCATACCCGCTGGCTCTTGGAAACGGCTGCCGCCAACAACTTCTGGTTACTGGATACCTCCACCCTCAACCAAACCACCATCCTCGCCTACTAGCCATGTCGTCATATACGGTTGATGAGGGCATATTTCAGTCAATTATTGATCTCGCACCTGTATTGCTCCCTCCATCGCTTGCGGGGGAGGGTTGGGGTGGGGGTTAATCTCGTGACTTTCGATTTCCTACTTTTCGCCTTTAACTGACGACTGGCGACTGTTAGCTGATAACTACTCTGAAAGGATCACCAATGACCGCTATTTGGACTCAACCCCGCTCATGGAGCGTCGGCGAATTGACCACCGCCGCTCTGATGAATCAACATCTGCGTGACAATCTTGATTGGCTGAAAACCCCGCCGCAGGGGGTTTATACCTCACCATCCTTGGTTTCTGTCACCAGTACCTCAATGGTCGACATTTTGTCACCCATTACGGTTACCTCGGCAGGTGGGGCATTTCTGGTGGGCTTGCAAGCTGGCATGTCATGCTCGGCAGCCTCCGTCATCGCCACTTTTGATTTGCAGGTGGATGGTGTCAGTCAAGGCGGTGCGACTGGTATCGCCTTTTTCAACGGAACCGGGGCAGGCACAGGCTTCAATCCATCCTTCGTCTTTTATGTCGGCCCGAAAACAGCAGGTTCGCACACCTTCAAATTACGCGCCTCTGTCAGCGCAGGTTCCGCCAGCATCTATGGAACCAGTGGTGGCTATAACACCCAATTCTGGGTACGGGAGATTTAACCATGAAAACACTGCAAATCGAATTGGCCGCCGCCAATGTTACCGCGTTGGATTATGACCTGCGTACCGCCCTGACCAGCCATTTCTTTGGCCTCACTTATGATGGCAAGCAGGTAACACTCGTTCTGGATGATGCCGTCACCGGTAACGAAGTGCGTCAGGCGCAAACCATCGTCGCCACGCACGATCCCTCCAAACTCACGCCCGATCAACAGGCCGAAATCTTGCAAGCCGCCAAATTGGATCAGGCACGGCAGCAGTATGCGACTACTGAACTCGACCTGAGTGTCTATCAAGGGAAGGATGCCCTTGTGGAAAAGCTGGCCGAGAAAGTCGTCTGGATGGAAAGGGAAATCAATGCGCTACGTCAAGGCTCATAACCCCGCCACTCAGTTACCTCTCCTTCCGGGGTTACAACCGCCGGATCGCTATTGGCTGCTCCCACCCTCCATTGCCGGCTTGTCGGGCGAGTGAATTCGCTGCAAAGCCATCAAAGCAGCACGATGAGGCTGCAAATGCCACTTTGCCATTGCCGCCATTGCTGCCAGATTTGCTAACTGTATCTGTCGTAGGGGAGCACCTGCGTGTGCTCCCTGTATTTCATCCCGGACTTTCGCTCTTTCCGTCGTCCCAACTCCGCCATCAATTCCACACTGACTGATTCGGACAATATTCACATTGAATGTTCGGAATCTGACGAATTTGCAGAATTTTGCGAATCTTCGGCATCTCACTCCCTCAAATCCGCCACCCAAAAACGTGTTGTAACAACAGCATCAACAACAACATAACGCTATCGTCGTCGTTAATGAAACCGCATTGAAGCCAACCGCCAAAAGCCAATCGCGCTTGCCCTTGATTGTACGGGTTTGCCGTCGGCAAATCCCTTCGCTCGCAACTTATCATCTATAAGGAGTCTCTCAAATGAACCTGCTCACCGATAAAGCCGCTCGCCGCCCACTCATCGACCCGCTGCTGCTGGCACTCAAATCCCGCCGCGTCTTGGTCGCCCTATGTGTCCTCATTGTCGGATTGCTCACCCTCGCCATCCCCGATTTGCGCCCTGTCCACAACGAACTGATGACACTGCTCATCACCCTCGCTCTAGCTGTCATCGGCGGTTACTCGCTGGAGGATGCCGCCCGCGCCGGACGTGCCACCCAATCGCCCGCTCCTAATGAACTCCGCGACCTCATCAAAGATGTTCTCATGGACGTGGTCAACGACACCCCGCCCCAGCCCTAGAATCAAAACAGGGATGCTCTGCGTGGAGCATCCCTGTTTTAAAAATTTACCAGAGAACAGGTATGGAATATTGTGTAAAAACCGAGTCTTTGCTAACGAGGGGTATATTTTCCACTTTGGCCTGAGCGACCAAGATGCGATCAAAAGGATCACGATGATGATGCGGTAACGTGTCTAAAGCCAAAATATGCATCACATTAACGGGAAATAATTCAATCCCATTAGCTTGCTGCTGTTGGTTTAGGATATCAGTTAGCGGGGAGGGCAACTTTAACTTTCCCAACTGTACTTTTATTTGGATTTCCCAGATGGTTGCCAAACTAACAACCAGTGAATTGGATGAATCCGAAAGAACATCAAAGGCTTTGGGTGACAATCGCCCCGGCTTTTTATCAGCATCCCACCAGATGAAGGTGTGCGTATCGAGCAAAACCCTCATGTATCCTCACCCAGCCAGAATTCATCAGAAAGCGGTTCATCAAAATCGTCACTCATCCAGTAACCCGGATGCAGACCGGGAGTGCGTTGACCAGTGGGCAAAGTCGGCTTCTCAACTTGGGTTAGCTTTGCCAGTGGGACATCACCCTCAGTGAGGATAATCTCGGTATCTTGCTCCAACACGGATAGTAGATAATCTTTGAACGCCTGCATTTTGCCAATATCAATCGTTTTTGTAACCAAAGCTCACTCTCCTACCAACTATCTTTTTCGATGATACCACATGTGTATTACTTGCAGTTCACAGTCTGCGCTGTCAATCAAACCCAAAACACGGATTTGACCAAACTCGTCACTGTTTGGAAAGCCTTTCTCCCCCGAAATCAAGGGAGAAGGGTTGGAATGAGGGGTCGCACCACAAAACAAACACAGGGATGCTCCACGCGGGCATCCCTGTTTTGATTCCACATACTGAATTGATCGACGGTTTAAGAACTTTTTTCGGTGGAAGCGTTGAGCTTGGCGTAGCGTTCCAATATTTTTGCGTGGGCTTCTTCGCGTGATTTGGCGAACAGGGCGATCCGTTGGGCGCGGGGTCGCATCCGCATGATGATGTCCATGAACACACTCACCATATACGGCGCACCGATCACGGCTGACGCAAATACATTATTGGGCATCTGCTTTTCAATCTGGGTTAAATAACCCAGTACATTCCCCTTGGGCAGCGCACCAATCCGCGAAACATCCACAGTTGTCGCGCATGGCGTTCCCATCGCTTTAATAGTGGTAAACGTCTGCTCGGCATGGGTCAAGAACTCATCCCACGTCCACGGAGCCTCAACAAATAAATCCATAATCAAGTGCGTGTCATCAGCCCATTCGTTTCGACATCCCATGACCGCCTAACCATCCTTCTTCATGAAGCAAATAAGTTCGCGAACAACACGCGCTCGATACAAAGGCCACAAAATGTAATGATCAGTATAAACATTAAATTGATTGTAAGCGCGAATATGTCGAACGAGTCAATTGATTTTGTAAAATTCTGCCCCAATTGAGACCTTTTGTAACCTTCTTTGCACACAGTTTTTATCCCAAAAGAGTGTCTTAAAGCCCTTCTCCCTTGAGTACGGGGGAGAAGGGTTGGGATGAGATACCGTCTTGAAAGTCAAGCGGTAATTAATGAAAGATGGTGGTAGTG
>JACDGI010000949.1 GCA_013821665.1 Anaerolineae bacterium | reverse complement strand
AAAGCACGCTCATGAACATATTGGGCGCACTCGACCAGCCAACGACCGGAACTTACCATCTCGACGGGATTGATGTTGCCAAGTTGAAAGAAAATGAGTTGGCAAGTATTCGCAATAAGAAAATCGGCTTTGTGTTCCAGAACTTCAACCTGCTTAAGCGTACAACTGCGCTGCGACAGGTTGAACTTCCACTGATGTACGGTGGCGCAAAAGGCCGAACACAGAAGGCGAAAGAAGCCCTGCAATCCGTAGGGTTAGGCGAGCGGCTGGATCATTTACCGAGTGAACTTTCAGGTGGTCAGCAGCAGCGAGTGGCGATTGCACGCGCGTTAGTCAATGAACCGTCCTTGATTTTGGCGGATGAGCCTACCGGTAATCTGGATACGCGCAGCGGTAAAGAAGTCATGCAGATTTTTCAAAGTCTGAACCGTGAACATGGCATCACCACCATATTCGTGACGCATGACCCTTGGATTGCGCGTCATACCAACCGTGTTGTCATGCTGCGCGATGGCAATATTATTGCCGATAAACGAATCGCCGAGCCACTGGATGCGATGACAGCCGAGCGACCATCAGAAGCACAAGAATTGCAAGAGGTCTTCGAGACAACCTACTTTGGTGGCAAGACCGAGGAATATAACTAAGGCAGTCCTATGAATATTATTGAGATCCTGCGTGTCGCTTTGACTGCCCTCGGTACGAATCGCCTACGTGCCCTGTTGACAACGCTTGGTATCGTGATCGGGGTGGCTTCTGTCGTCAGTCTGATGAGCTTGGGCGACAGTTTGCAAAACTACATCAAAGGCCAGTTTCAAGGTTTGGGTGCCGATGTGCTACAGGTCAGTGCAGCACGCTTCCGCAACACATCGACTGGCACACAGCCATTAACGACAGATGATGCCGAAGGCTTGGCAAATCCAACGGTCGCGCCTGATGTTAAGGAAGTTGCTTGGACATACAGTGTGCAAGCGAATGTCGTGTCCGGTGCAAACAGTGACAGCATATCGGTGCAAGGTGTAACCGCCAATTACGCGGATGTCAACAATTGGCATCCGACCGCAGGTGGCAGCTTTATCACACAGGATGATATTGATGCAAGTGCGCGAGTTGCTTTAATCGACGGGACGACCGCGACCGATTATTTTGGTGAGGATAATCCGGTGGGGCAGACTCTACTCATTGGCGGACAAGTTTTCACCATCATCGGTGTCATGGAAGTGCGTTCGACGGGCAACGTATCCGCTCAAACCGCACTCATTCCGGTTACGACAGCGCAGACACGGCTGGCGAATGCGCGTATCGCGGGTAAAGGTTATCGCGTCAGTTCGATACAGGCCAAAGCAGCGTCCACTGATCCGGCGGTCATCACGCTGGCAAGCAATGAAGTCAAAGCCTATCTGATGAAGGCGCATAATGTTCGAAATGCTGCCGCGGCAGATTTTAATGTTTCGAGCGCGGCCACGATCTTAGACTCGCTGTCCTCGACGTTAAGTCTGGTGACGCTATTTCTGAGTGCTGTGGCTGGTATTTCGCTGTTGGTCGGTGGCATTGGTGTGATGAATATCATGCTGGTCTCCGTGACCGAACGCACACGCGAAATCGGTTTACGCAAGGCTGTTGGCGCACAGAACGGCACCATTTTGTTGCAGTTTTTGTTAGAAGCTATTCTGCTGTCGTTATTGGGTGGTGCGATTGGCATCACACTGGGCGGCGTTTTGTTGTTAGCAGGTGGACGTTTAGCCCCGCAGCTTTCGATTGCACTCAGCCCACAGTCAGCCGTCATCGCGACTGTGATCAGCAGTATCATTGGGATTTTGTCCGGTGTCTATCCGGCCAGTCGTGCGGCTAATATGCGCCCGATTCAAGCATTGAGGTTTGAGTAATGTTTACATCAATACTCGATAACGTGCGCTTATCCATATCCGAGCTTTTCAATAACAAGCTGCGTGCTTTTTTGACCGTGCTGGGTATCACCATTGGTATCGCCGCCGTGGTGTTACTGCTGTCGCTGGGGCAAAGTGTACAGAACTATGTCACAGCGCAGTTTGAAGGTCTGGGTACCAATACCATTCGTATCTCGGCGATACCGGGTGCGAACCGCGTCACCGTAGCCCTGACGACCGAACTGGCTGATGCCCTCAAGAATCAGGATCGGCTGCCATTAGTCGACCTTGTGATGCCCCAAACCCAAGCCAACTACGCTGTAGCCGTCGGCAACAACGAGTTTAATGTGGGTGTGCAAGGCGTTACGGTTGACTTCCCCGAAATGGAAGGTCGTACCGCCAGCAGCGGGCGCTTCTTCACCCAAAGTGAAGAAGACAGCAGCGCACAAGTCGCCTTGATCGGCTCGACCACCGCCACAAATCTCTTCGATACGGCTGATCCGATTGGGCAGTCTATTCGTATTCGCAGCGTCGTGTTTCAAGTCATTGGTGTTTTGAATACCAGTGGCACATCCGACGATTTAATCGTGGTGCCTATTACGGCCTTTAAAGCACGTTTGAACAACAGCCACACCACCACCGGTGACAGTGTCGTTAATACCATTATGGTGCGGGCGAAAGATGTCAGCCAAATGGATGCGACGATTGCGCAGCTTTCTCAG
>JACDGI010000948.1 GCA_013821665.1 Anaerolineae bacterium | reverse complement strand
GGATATGTCCACGCATAGGACTGCTGAAATCCACGCGGGCATCGCTGGGTTTGCCATCAAGGTAACGACGCAAATTTTCCAGCGAAAGGAACCAGAAATCCTCTCCGACACCTAGCGTTGAACTCCCTTCGTTGTCAGCCGCATGACGCAGCGTTAACAATGTACCCTGCTGCTGAGGATGCAGCCGGAACGTGACCTGTGTTTCATGGTCGCCAACAAGCCAGCGATAGGACAATACTTCTCCCGGCACACATTCAACAATGGGGTGTTTTCCAGTGCTGCGATCCGGCACAGTAGGTGTGTATTTTCCCCAGAAATCGTACTGCTTTGCTGCGAGGTCGATTTCGGCATGTTCACTGAACCATGCACATACGGCCTTGGATTCCGTGAGCGCTTTGAACACGCTGTCAGGATCGGCACTTAATACAATTTGCATCCGTTTCGTGGTAAACGTCATGACCTTCACTCCTGTTTTGGATAACACATTAATACAAGGCGGAAATTCATTGAAGCATCAGCCTCTTCGGCAATGCCATATTTCAGCGCAAGGTTCTGAAAAGTCGTTTGCAATTCTTGTAGAAATGCTGCGCGTTGGGCAGAATCGGCAAGATGAATCTGTGCGGAAAGGGACAGCGATGCGACGGGTTGCCCCACTTCGGATTTGCTTCCAAGTCGCGCAGTGTCCTCGATCACATCCTCCGCCAGTTGCAGCAGAATACGCAAACTTGCCTGATCGCGGGTTTGTTGGAGGCTACCAATCTTCCCAACCAGACTAGGTGCCAACCAATAGGAGCGCGCTTTGGCTTGGTAATAACCCTCGACGGTGCCACGTATGCGCTTGTCTGCGACCTTTTCGACCAGTCCCGCCTCTTGCAGCGCCTTGACATGGTAATAAATCTTCTGTGTCGAATCCTGAAAGACCTCAGCCAGCTCATCACAGCTACGCGGTTCATCGAGCCGTCGCAGGATTTCCAGTCGAATCGGCTTCAGCAGCGCCATCGCCTGATCGACTTCTTCTATGTAATAGACATCTTGCATGACAGCACCATTGTAAAAATTAATTTTAATATAAAAAACTTTTTGTATAATGTCAAGCAGATGATTTGGCATTTAAGCAATCTCTATAGAAATGGTGAGTCTTAAGGTTTATGAGATGCTACATAGCTGAGTCCCCTTGCGGGGTGGCAACCCCATTTAATTTTTATATCATCTATCCTTAATACCACCCACAACGCTCTCATCCACTAATCTTTGCTAGAATGAATGTATAAACCGCCACCAATCTTGGAATAATGCATGACACTTCGGCAAACCGCAGATACATGGTTACAGCAAACACTCGGCTCAAAAGTCGCCTTTCGTGATGGACAGTGGGAAGCCATCGCCGCGTTGGTCGAATCGCACCAACGCACACTCGTTGTCCAGCGCACCGGCTGGGGCAAGAGCTTGGTCTACTTTATGGCGACTCGCTTGCTCCGTCAGCAAGGCGCAGGTACAACCCTGCTGGTCAGTCCATTACTTGCCTTGATGCGTAACCAGATTGAAGCCGCCCGACGCTGGGGTTTAAAAGCCGAAACCATCAACAGCACCAATGTCGAAGACCACGCCGCCATCCAGCGTGATCTCCTCGCTGGCAAAATTGATCTGCTGCTGATCTCACCCGAACGCCTCGGCAATGAGCGCTTCCAGTTGGAAGTCTGGCCGCAGTTACGCAATCAAGTTGGTTTGATGGTCATCGATGAAGCCCATTGTATTTCCGATTGGGGGCATGACTTCCGCCCCAACTACCGCCGCATCATGCACATTTTGGACGATCTCCCCGCTGATACGCCTGTCTTGGGAACAACCGCCACCGCGAATGATCGGGTGGTCAAAGATGTCAGCGATATTCTCGGCGCGACCATGAATATTCAACGCGGCCCACTCACCCGTGACAGCTTGCGCCTCTACACCTACACCGAACCGTTTGATCACCCAACACGCCTAACGCTGCTCTCGCATTTGATGAAAACTATCCCCGGCAGCGGCATCATCTACTGCACCACCACTCGCGATTGTCAGATCGTCGCTGAATGGTTGCAGATGCAGGGCATCGATGCACAGGCTTATTATGCCGACATCGAGTCCGATGGCAGTGAAACACGCATCGACCTCGAACAACGCTTGATGAAAAATCAACTGAAAGCCCTCGTCGCCAGTGTTGCGCTGGGCATGGGCTTCGATAAACCAGATTTGAGTTTCGTGGTGCATTACCAGCAGCCGGGGAACATCATCAGCTATTACCAGCAAATCGGACGTGCGGGTCGTAATATCGGTGAAGCCCATATCATTCTGATGCACGGCGTTGGCGACGAGGAAATCCAGCAGTATTTTATCGACACCGCTTTTCCGCAGCCCAAACAGATCGAGAGTGCCATTCATGCCTTAGAGGAACGCGGCCCACTCAAGCAAACCGAACTTCAGCGCTATGTGAACGCCAACAAATCCACGCTCGACAAAATTTTGACGCATCTCGAAGTTGAACGCATCATCGACCGCACCGATGATGGCTATCGACTGCGTGATGCTACCGCCCGTCCTGATTATGAACGTTGGGCACAGGTGACTGAAC
>JACDGI010000947.1 GCA_013821665.1 Anaerolineae bacterium | reverse complement strand
AGCTGCAACATTAGTCGCATTTGTGTTGTTTCCGCTGGCTCAACTTTTGTTCTGGTTGGATATGCTGCTGCTCGGTTGGACATTAGTTGTTGTGCGGATGTTCGCGCGGCTGCCATTTGCCCAAATCGCGGTGACCGTTGATCCCCGCTTGATTGCTCTATTTTATGTGATCGTCATAGGAGGCGCTCTGATGGTCGCCACAAAACCGACATGGCCTTCGCGCGTGGCTGGTTTGATTCGCAGTCGCCCCGTAGTGAGGAGTTTGGGCGCGGCAGTTGCAGGTGTGGCTGTCCTATTGGGCATCGTGCTGCTGAGCCGACCCGACGGCAAACTCCATGTTTGGTGGTTGGAAGCAGGGCATAGCAACGCGGTGCTGATTCAAACACCTGCTGGGGCGGATATATTGGTGGATGGCGGACACTTTCCATCCCAGTTGTTGACGGGATTAGGTGATCGGCTGCCATTCAATAAGCGTGACATCGATTTGATGGTCATCAGCCAGCCTGACCCCTTTGATTATGACGCACTTTCCTCAGTCATGGATCGTTATTCGGTCAATTTAGTGCTGACAAATGGACAGCCCAATTTGCGGCCTGAATATAAGACCCTGCTTCAGCATTTGCCAACTGATAAAGTGATTGCCGCCCGCTTAGGATATTCGTTTGAGGTGGCAGACGGCACGCGGCTTGAGGTACTTGCGCCGCAAACGACACCGGATATGGGTCAAAATCTAAATGATGCGGCTCTGGTGCTGCGTCTGACGTATGGCGATATTTCATTTTTGCTGCCGTCGGATGCCAGCCAAGGCGCACAGATTGATTTGCTGAAGTCCGGCGAGTGGCCGCTGTCAACCGTCATGCAATTACCTAATCATGGGGGCGTTCGCTCCTTAAACGAAGCCTTTTTAGCGGCTGTACAGCCACAGATGGTTGTGCTTCAAAGCGATCCGACGAATCGGCTCGGTGATCCTAATGGCGACACATTAAGCCTATTGGGTAACACACCTTTGGTACGGACGGATGTGTCAGGTGCAGTACATGTGTGGACGGATGGCAAGCAACTGTGGGAAGTGGGTATGAAGTAAGGCAGTCGGGCGCACAGGGTATCGGTACGCCCGAAACGGAAATCGAATTAGCTTCGCTGTGAAAGTAACCAGAATGCGAAAAAGTAGAGTGCTGAAAGCACCGCACTGATGACCCCCAGCGGTTGTACTTTTTTGGCTTTACTGATGCCAACAACCAGCAGTGGGAGAATAAACATACCCGCATTGACGATTAATGAACCAAATGATTTTGGTGTAAAAACGTCTAATTTGGCGACAACCGCGAGGGCCGCCGCGCCACCCGCCATGATGGTCGTGATTGTTTGCTTGTCGGATTGCCCAAACATAAAAACTAAATCGAGGATGAAAATAAGATAAAGTAATATGTCGTAAAAAAGATTAATGCCACTACGCGGAGCGAGATGCGATAGAACCTGTTGTAAAGTCAATCCATTCATGCAGACCACATTCCTTTCACAAATTAGGCGATGATGTCTCTAATCTTAACACGTTTTTCGTTAACCGAATGTAACGATCTTCGTCAGGGAAGAATATCCCAATCGTCCCGTTGCAAGCGATTACCTGTGGTATAGTGGAAATCGTGTCTATCCCCGATGGTTATGAATTCGAGTAGAACACGCACAGCATTTCGTTATAATCTATAGATTGGACTTAAATGCGTACCCTTAGGGGAACTGATGTGAAGCTGAGGCAGATTGCCCATAACGCAACTGATTGGTGGCAGAAGCAGGAAGAGGCAACTCGTGAACTTCCAACTTACCTCCGTCAAGCGATTGTTAATTTTTTTCGGGGCGGCACACGTCAGGCTGCCACGCTTGCCTACTATGCGATTTTCTCGATTTTCCCACTGACTCTTCTGTTTGCTGTATTAATAGGCCGCGTCCTTGGGCCTGTGACCGCGCAAACCCAAATTGCCTCGGCACTTGGACTTTTCTTGCCAGCCGATACTGCTAGTTTGTTACAGCAGAACATTAGCGATGCCATGCGCCAAAGCGAATCATTTACCTTAATCGCGATTGCTGGTCTGTTGTGGTCGGCACTCGGTTTGTTCACCAATATCACATTCTCCTTGGACGAAGTTTTTGCGGTTTCTGCAAGACGCAGCCTCTGGCGGCAGCGTTTGGTGGCTCTGGCAATGACCGTGATTTTGGTTGTTTTGGTGACGAGTTCATTTGTCACATCGGCTGTGTTGCGGCTGATTTCCGCGACCTTGCTAGGGCAGCAAAGCAGTTGGCTGACCATCGGTACGATATTTTTGCCACTCGGCTTGAATATGGTAATTTTCGCGCTGCTATTTCGGTATGTGCCAGCCCGCGAAGTCCATTGGGACGCGGTTTGGCCGGCAGCAATCTTTGGTGCGGTTGGTTGGGAACTCGCCAAAAGTGGCTTCGTTTGGTACACGTCAAGCGTGGCAAGAGTGCAGTTTATCTACGGGGGTATTGCTACAGCGATTGTTCTGCTGCTGTGGGCTTATTTAATCTCAGCGATTTTCTTGTTCAGCGCGGAACTTTGCGCCCAGCTTAACCAATGGTATATCGCGCGTCATGAGCGTGAAC
>JACDGI010000161.1 GCA_013821665.1 Anaerolineae bacterium | reverse complement strand
GGGAGGGACAGGTGTCGAGTGTCATCAATAAGGGTTTGAGCGCTGCTGCACCGAGTTTGCGCAAGGCATAAGCCGCCAAAACTTGGCAGGTTTCGCAGGATTGATGAAAGGCATAGACCAGCGCCGGAACCGCTTCTGGCCCGATGGTCGCCAGTTCCAGTGCCGCTTTTCGCTGTTGATGGGGATTATCGGAAGTGCAAAGCACATATCGTAAATGGTCGATTGCCACATGACTCAGTGGCGGCTGTTGATCGATAACAATGCTTGCAAGACTCGGTTGTAAATCTTGCAGTAACCATGATGCGGTTGAGCGTGTAATAAGTGTTTGTCCCGAAAAGAAACGCTGTTCTGAGTTTGTCACGTAGAGTGTACCTGCTGAAATAATTTGAGTTCGTTCTTGTTAGGCCATAACACTCATCATTGTTATTGGGATCGCTCTATGGGGTAAATTATTGGTTGTTGATAACAGACGTTTATTACATCTATAACGTTCCCAGCAAGATCATAGATCCGACATGCTTAAATCATCCCCCTACTATTTAGGGGTTAGTAAAAATAAACCGCTTTCCAACCTTAAACCCCCTGTTTGTGGGGGGTATCATCAGTAAGGTTTGGACTTGGCGCTCTCTGCGGTTAAATCTCTGTGCTTAGCGGCTTACCAGCGTCAACAGTTTGATCACGGCGAACAAACCGAAGGCCATATGCGTCAAAATAGCCGCCCGCGTTGATCCTGTATAAACGCGTACAGCCGCGAAGATCAGCCCGCTAATCAACGGTTGCAGGACACCAATCCAAATTAGCACCGTTGTATTGGTGATGGACGAGGATTGGTAGGTCACAAAATGGAACATCGTGTAAGCTGCCACCGCGAGGATAAAGCCCGCCCAAGGCGAAACCGTTGCCCGCAGCGAAGGCAGCAGCATCCCTTGGAACACCAACCCTTCCGCCAGTGGTTGCAGCACCACCATAAACAAAATCACCAAAACCCACGAAATCCCCAGTACTGGCTGCCCATATAGTTGCACATAGCCATAAAGCGTGAACAGTTCGGGATCGGGAATAATCTGCCCGATGATGCCGCGACCAATCAAATCCAGCAAAATCGCTAAACCCACGCCGATTAACAGGTACCAGAAAATATTTTGCGTCGGATTCGAGCTGGGTTGTGAGTCCGATGCGTTATTCCATAAACTTGACCAGTAACGCGGTGCGCGGCGCGTAAACCACACAAAGGCGATAATCAATACACCGCCCAACGACCAGCCAAGCAGGGGCGTATACTGCGAGTCACCAATGATGATTGAAATAGCTGATCCAATGATGATGGCTAAAAATGAAGCCAGCATCGCCCCGATTGCACCCCATGCGCTCCACGGTGGTGGCAGTTCGGCGGCGGCAGCGATACGCTTCATAAGCTGACTAAACATACGTGTCCTCGTCTCGTGTTAATGTCTTCACGCGTCCAAAAATAATTATGGAACCAAATCGGCCTGTATTAAGGCTGCTATTCCGGTAATGGATAATTAAACAACAACAACCCCATCACATAAATGTCGATATACTGTCCATCTTTATACATCGCTGCCAACCGCTTGCCTTCTAACTTAAAACCCAACTTCTCATAGACGTGAATGGCACGCTCGTTGTGCGTCATCACTTCTAATTCAATCCGTGTGATGGTGTTCGACGTTTTCGCCCACTCAATCATGTGGCGGAGGAGGGCACTTCCCACGCCTTTATCCCGCCACTCGCGGTCAACGCTGATACCCACGCCGCCCGAATGCCGTGTTGCCTTGCGTCTGCCACCTTGTAATCCCGCGACACCGATCACCTTGCCCGTCGGCTGCACGGCGACTAAGAAAAGGGAATTGTCGGAAGCCAAACTTGCCGCTAGATATGCCCGCTCGTCCTCTAATGAGATACATTCACCGGCACCGCGTGTAATGCCGTTATGCGGCTCATTCGCAATCGAATCATTGTGAATAATGATTTGCTCGGAGTCCTCTGGTGTCGCCTCGCGGATAACATAATCGACCATATTTGCTGCCCCTTTAATGCCTGTGATGATTGTATCAGCCCTGATCCAATTTGTTGAGCATTTGACGACGCACTCAAGCACTCAACAATCACCTATTATGATGAACATTTAGTTTTGGTTTGTACGATAAACCATTTTCAAACCACGCGCTAACATCCTGAACTGATTTTATCCCTCAAAATGGTTAGTCTCAACCCCGTCAAAGAGTTACAAAATGTTCTTCCAAAGTGTCACCCGATGCCACTTCATCTATGCTATCCTGTTCTTATCCCGCCCTTCATACCTATGGGTTACTTAAAATGAATTTGAATAGCTCTGCTTTTCATCTTGGTTTCCTTGGCGCTCTTGGCGATAAGTATCCTCTGCGTCTTTGCGGTTCAATCGCATTGGTCTTTTCTTGCGACTTAAAACTTGTATCTTGCAACTGCTTTTGCATATTCGGCGGATCACTCCCGTGCGTCCGCTGTGATGGCAACCCCAAAATGCAGCGGCGGATTTAGCCGAGCCAACCGCTGCACTGGCGGCAACAGCCGAGTATCCCGCCGTGCAAAAATGTCATTTCGGCGGATTTAGCCGGGTCTCCCGCCTGCCATTGCGGCGGGAAAATTGCAATTTGTGTCATTTCTGCCAAAGAACATTGAACCGTTTAAACTTAAAATTGCGTCAGAATATATTGCGGCTTTTAAAGATGTCGTGTTATACCTTACACAACATTTCGGCTTTCGTGGTTGAGAAGCCGATATAAATTGTGTTGCGGAATCAAGCATCGTGCATGAAAGGGGAGTTCAGAATGATAAAAGAGTTTCGCACGTTTATAATGCGGGGTAGCGTCCTCGACTTAGCCATCGGTGTGATTATCGGTGCTGCTTTCGGTGCCATTGTGACCTCACTGGTCACTAACATCATCATGCCACCGATCGGGCTGATTCTGGGTGGAGTTGATTTCAGCCAGATTAAGATTGTTTTACAGCAAGCTGGCGCGAAAACGTTAGCAGATGGTACGCCCTCGCCGGAAGTCGCCATCGGTATCGGTTTGTTCATAAACGCGGTCATCACTTTTCTGATTATCGCCCTTGTCGTTTTCCTGATTGTGCGTGCGGTCAACAAGTTAATGCCGCCCCCCCCACCCCCACCGGCTCCCGGCCCGACAACCGAAGAAAAAATGTTGGCGCAACTGGAAAAACTCAACGAAACAATGGCGAGAAAGTAATCACATTCTTGGGTATAATGTGGGGGATAAGAATTATCTTTGACCCCACATCATTTGCGATCAAATTTATGACCGACAACCCTCTTCCTGAACCGTCGCCGCGCAATACCATCGTGGCTTTCATCATCGTCGTAGTGGCTCTCGTAGGCGGCATTACCTTGCTGTTGACGAGTCGTCCTCAACCGGTACAGATTACCATTAATCCGCCTGTTCCGACTGCCACACCAGCCCCGACCAGTACCTTTGCCCCCATTACCGTGTATGTTACCGGTGCGGTGCAAAAGCCAGATCAAACCATTACGCTTCCCTATCGCAGCCGCGTACAAGACGCTATTACGGCTGCCGGTGGCACAACGGCCCAAGCAGACTTGGAAAAGGTCAATCTTGCCGATTATCTACATGATGGCGATCAAATTGATGTGCCGCTCAAAGGCCAAACCGTTGATTTAGCCACACCCAGTGGTGGAGTAGTCGTACACATCAACACCGCCACAGCCGAAGAATTAGACGCGCTCCCCGGTGTCGGCCCGACCTTGGCGGCAGACATCATTGCTTATCGCGATGCTAACGGCATGTTCAAAAGTATGAGCGATCTGGATAAGGTCTCAGGTGTTGGCCCATCCTTGATGGAGCAGCTTCAGGGATTACTTGCCTTCGATTGAGAAAATCGATCTTCTACTTTTGCTTTTAACGAAACGAATTTTGTAGGGATGAAGCCTGCCTCATCCGCTGATGAAATATCCCACAAATCAGCTAGCAAGCATTTTCTGGGCATGGATCGCTGCGCCGGTCAAGCACACGTCATCACCCAGCGCCGCGACTTTTAACAGATTTTCGTGGTTGAATAACGGATCAATCAGCAGTTCGGCCAATGTTTGACGGGCTGGTGCGAAAATCAACTCACCCAAATTGACCACGCTGCCACCAATCACAATCACCTGTGGATTGAACAGATGCACCATCGCCACCAGACCTAAGCCTAGCCATCGTCCCGCTTCCGTGATGACTTCCAAGGCTAACGCATCACCCTGCATTGCGGCCTCACCCACGGCTTTCCCATCGACGGTATCAATCTGGCGCAGACTTGAAGGGGTGTTACTCGCCGCTAATTTTTCCCACGCGAGCCGTCCGATTCCGGTGCCGGATGCCAGCGCTTCAAGGCTGTAAATCTTGCCATCCTTCGCCGGAAATTTGATATGTCCGGGTTCGATTGCGAGGCCGCGCCAGCCTGTAAAAAGCTGCCCACCAATAATGGCACCGCCACCAATACCCGTACTCACCGTTAGATAAAGCGCGGGATCTGCGCCTTGTGCCGCCCCAAATTGATATTCGGCTAAAGCAGCCAGATTAGCGTCATTTTCCATGAAGGTTGGCGCGTTGCTGAACGCCGCACTGATACGCTGCGCCAGCGGGATATTATCCCACGTCGGTAACGTATGAGCATAACGGATGTAACCGGTATAGGCTTGTGGCCCCGGCGCACAAATCCCAATCGCGCTCGGCACCTCGCAGTCTGGCACCACCTTTTGCGCCAGTTGAATAATCCGGTCGATCACCGCGTTGATTGGTTCTTCGGTATGCGATAGGCTTTCCTCGCGTGTGATGAGTTCAAGCACATTCGAATACCAGCCTACGCGTGTTCGCGTTCCCCCGAAATCAATTGCTAATATTCCTGCCGTCATTGGTATTCCATTTCCTGCGATCAATCTGGTAATTGTCCTCCCGCATCGCTCGTTGACTATAAATCAAAAGGACGAGGCCATGCAAGCACCTCGTCCTTTGATAGGCTGTCCGTCTTAAATCTACGGGCAGCTTGCCTTATTCAGCAAGTATATGGCTTCTTTGTTGTTGTCGTTCTCGTTGGTTTCGAAGATCTGGTTCGTGCCATCCACTGTCATCTCGAGGCGGTGATTTTCACCGTAGTAGGTGCTGACCGTCAGCGGGATTGGCCCGATATTCAGTGTTTGGCCGGGGGCAATCGCCGGGAATGCGCCCAGCGTGCTGGTCTGGAATGTTCCATCAGCTTGCCGATAATCACTGATCGTGATCGTTCCGCTGGGGCTAAACGAACTACCGAAGTTCGCCACATCCATATAGATTTTGAAGGTTTGTCCGCAGTTCGGTGAACCGGGGTCGAAGTGGAAGTTACCCGCCACCAGATTAATCGTGCTGGTGGGCGTGGCGGTTACGGGGATAGGCGTTGGAACGGGTGGTGGGGGCGGGTTGACGCGCGGCACACCGGTAAAGTTGCCGGTCACATCGACCACACTCGGAGCAATCCAACCTTGGATGCCGTTAGGCAGCACGATCAGATACCAGTTGGTTCCGAGGCTGCTCACACCGATAATTTGTACCGTTGTCCCTGCTGGCAAATTCCCGACGGTTTCATATATCGTGCCGTCACCACGCCGTACATTAGCGTTGAGGCGTGCCGTAGCCTGTGGTGTATTGCTAAAAGCCGTTGGCGTTGGGATGAGCGTTGGTAGCCCAGCCTGTGTTGGTATAACACCGGGTTGTGGTGTACTTAGACCCGCAAAAGGCGGCGGATTATTCTCGATGCGCAGTGGTGTAACCAACGCGTAAACACGGCTGCCATTCGAGAGTGAAACATTCAGGCGCAGACTGTAAACACCGTCGTCTGTTACGGAAGTGTCCCACACGCCCAAAATGCTGTTTTGGGTGGGTGTACGCAGCGATAGTGTGACCGGAGTCCAGCCTTGATCTTCAGGCACAGTCGCATCGACCAGTCGTTCCTCAAGGAACCAACCGCTCATGCCCGCTAAATTGGCGCTGCCATACACGGTGAAAAGGCCCTTCACCACGTACACAGGCGGCGGCCACGAGATGTTTGCATCAGGATTGGGTGCTGGCGTAGGTGTAACAGTCGGTGTGGCTTGCGCCGAAACGCTGGCTGTTATCGATAAGATAGCCGCTAGAAGTAATAGCGCAAATAGACGAGATTTATGTTTCACGGTTGATCCTCCTCTGAATGATTAGACTGGTAAGGGATAAATAATCCGCTTACAGCAATACTTTCAGCTTACGCATGATGAGACCTAGATGCAAGGTGCCTACCCTACGCCTTCCCCCCTCCATTGGTACTATATGGGCGTAGGTACAGCGTCTGCTACGTGGTCAGGTAGATCACTTTCGACTTGGCGCACACTGCGGAATAAATACCCGCTCAGGCAAATCGTCGTTCCGGCGATGCTCGTACACAGGAACATAAACACCATGCCAGCCCCCGGCCCTGTACCCAGCAGCCCACCAAACACATTGGCTAAGGCACCGCCGGGGCGCATCGCCGGTTCAAATAACTTATCCGCCAGTGGCCCCGCAAACAGATAACCAATCGGCATCGCTAGTTGCTCGATAGCGCCACGCGCGGCAAAAACCCGTCCCTGTAATTCCGGCGCGACTTTGGACTGCCAGATGGTTTGTTTTGAACCCACGATGATCGGCACGAAAATGGTGGCGAACAAGATGGCGAACATCCAGACAGGCGTAGTCCGTCCGACGGCCATCAGAAAGTCGCCAGTCAGGAACGAAAACGCGCCGATCAGGAAAATGCCGTGTATCCGTTTTTTCGGCCCACCCCAGAAGGTCATTAATACCCCGCCGATGATGCCGCCTACACCCAACGCCGCTTGTACATTACCCAGCGCGATTTGATCCCCACCGGTACGGGCTAAGACCATCGGTGCGAGGATCGCATAGTAGGTCAGTGCGGCAGTCAGGTTGATGCCGAAGTATATGCCCATCAAACCCATCAATCCCGGACGCTGGTAAATGTAGCGAATGCCCGTTGCCAGATCGCTGCGAAAGTTGCGTTGCACATGATCGGCTGCCGTATGAACGATGATCGGGATCGAAATAAACAGCAGTGGTACGATACCAATCAAGAAACTGCCAATGTCGATCAACATCACGCCACCGAGGCCGAAGGCATATAACAGTTGGGCGGCGAGGGCAGGTGCAATCACCTGTGCTGCCGCGTCGGAGAAGGAACGCATTCCACTCACCCGCGCATATTGCCCTCTGGGAACCAGCACCGAAATCGAAGCCGAATAAGCGGGTATTTGAAAGGCTTCAAAAGCGCCGGTCAATGCTTCAGCGATATACAGATGCCAGATTTGGAGCTGTCCACTTGAGAAAAGGATCAGCAGCATAGCCGTCATCAAGGCCGCGCCCAGATCGCCTAAAATCATGACCAAGCGCCGGTCAACACGGTCAACCAGTACGCCAGCTACCGGACTAATGAGGATGAATAAAATATAGGAGAAGAACCCCAGCAGCGCGAGTGGCGTTGCTTGCCCTGTTTGTTGATAAGCCCAGATCATCAGACTGAAACGGGTTGTCGCCGTTCCAAACTGGGACAGCATCTGGGCGAACCAGATGAGCGAAAACTTTTGCATTCCGCTGAGATTAGATAGTCGTTGTGTCATTAGTGTTGTCTTTCTTAGAGCAGCAAATAGGCAATAAAAAACGGCTGTGAACAAGAGCGTCCACAGCCGTTTCAGAAGCGAAAAATGTTAGCGAATCACTTACTGATGGTCGGGCGCATTTTCTCTATGCGTCCCCACGACCCCCATGAATAATGTGTTGTTGAAATCAGCAACCAAACGATCCATATCAAACCCTTAGATTTTATCCAGCAACAGCATAGCGAAAATGGTGGTTGAAGTCAATCCGACTAACGCCGGAGAATACGCGCCTTAGCCTTCTGGCTTATAAGGCAGCGCTTCGATGGCTTCAGCCACTTTGATGTCGGTGGCCGTCACCTTATTGTCGGCGTCATGCGTCGAAAATGTAACCGTCACCTTGCGCCACTTAATCAGGATGTCGGGGTGATGGTCGAAACCTTGGGCTATCGTACCGACGGTGGTGGCGAAAGCCAATCCGTCTAAATAGTCTTTAAAGCTGTAGGTCTTTTCGATGGTATCGTTTTTGTGCGCCCAACCATGCAGGGTCTTAAGCGCTTTGGCTACAGCTTCATCCGTCATCGCTTTGCGGATCGGTGGCGCGGCCTTCTTAGCATCCTTAGCCTCGGTTGTTGTTTTCTTGGGTTTAGCCTTTGTTGTGGTCGCCATATTGTAAAACCTTAGTTTGAACATTTAAAAGTTGTTTCTAGTAACATTATAGTCCTAACGCTGGCGATTGAAAGCGCACCCGTAATCCGGTAGGATTCACGCGTGATAGTCCAATCGAATACGGCGCTAAGGCATGAGTCCTTTTTGCACAGTATAGAAAGTTGAGCGTGTTAAACATGGTTGATATGCCGCTTGAGAAGACAACCGGTGCGGAGAATGTCATCTGGGATCTATCCATTTTCTATAAGAGCGTGGACGACCCGGCTATTGAACAGGATATGCAGACGATTACTAAAGAGGTTGATGCCTTTGCAGCCACCTATAAGGGGCGTGTTGCCTCCTTGACAGCAGATGAATTGCTGACTGCCATCAAGACCCTCGAAAGTATCTACGATAAAACCGGACGCATCGAAAACTTTGCCTCACTGCTCTATGCCACGGATACGGCTGATCCGAAGTATGGCGCGTTGGTACAAAAGGTGACCGAATACGATTCTGCACTTGGGCAGAAAATCGTATTCTTCGATTTGGAGTGGAACAACGCTGATGATGCGGTTGCTAAGAAACTGCTGGATGATCCCAAAATTGCGCATTATCGCCACATGTTGGAAGCGACACGCCGTTATAAGCCGTATCAACTGAGTGAGATTGAAGAACAACTGCTGTCCGAAAAATCGGTCACAGGCCGCAGCGCATGGACGCGCTTCTTTACCCAATTGACTGGCGCGATTCGCTTGGATTACGAAGGTCAGAAGTTGACCATGACCCAAGTGCTGACCCATCTTTATAGCCCTGACCGTGAGACACGCCGTAAGGCTGCCGAATCGGTCACTGCCGGATTGAAAGATAAGTCGATGGAACTGACTTATATATTCAATGTCTTGGCAGCCGATAAAGCCTCGGATGATAAGAAGCGCGGTTATCCATCATGGGTTTCATCACGTAATTTGTCCAACAAAGCGCCGGATGAAGTGGTAAACGCGCTTATCCAATCGGTCACGGGCAATTACGGCATTGTCGCCCAACATTACAAGCTCAAGCGACAGCTCTTGGGGTTGGACGAACTGACGGATTATGATCGTTATGCACCACTGCCCATCAAAGAGAGTGATGCATTTTATACATGGGACGAAGCCAAAGAAATTGTGCTGACAGCTTTCCGTGGTTTCAGCCCACGCATTGCTGAAATCTCACAGCGCTTCTTTGATGAGAACTGGATTCATGCGCCAGTACTGCCGAATAAACGCGGTGGTGCATTCTGCGCCCTCGCAGTACCATCCGCTCATCCTTTTGTGTTTGTGAACTTTGAGGGCAAAGCGCGCGATGTGCAAACGCTGGCGCACGAGTTAGGGCATGGTGTTCACGCTTACCTCGCAGGGGAAGCACAGGGCTTGTTCGGGCTGCATACACCCTTGACCACTGCCGAGATGGCCTCGACCTTTGGTGAAATGTTGGTTTTCACCGATTTGATGAACAAAGAGTCTGATCCTGAGGTTCGTTTGGCGATGCTGGGGCATAAGATTGAAGATACCTTCGCCACCGTCTTCCGCCAGATTTCGATGAACCGCTTCGAAGACGGATTGCATACTGCCCGTCGTACCGAAGGCGAATTGACCACCGACCGCATCAATGAACTGTGGATGAATTCACAGAAGGCCATGTTCGGCGACAGTGTCAATTTGAGTGAAAACTACGGTCGGTGGTGGAGCTATGTGCCACACTTCCTGCATACGCCGGGTTATGTTTATGCCTACTCATTCGGTGAACTGCTGGTGCTGGCGCTGTTCAACATTTATCGTGAACGCGGCGCGGCTTTCGTCCCGCAGTTCGTTGAGGTGCTGGCCGCCGGTGACTCGGATTGGCCGGAAAAGATTTTGAGCAAGGTGGGTGTTGACCTGACCGACCTCAATTTCTGGAATGAAGGGTTGGCTGCTATTCAGGATTTGGTGAACCAAGAAACTGAACTTGCCAAGCAGGTCTACCCCAATAAAGTGAAGTAATTACCCAATTTCCGACCGGATTGTGGTATAAGAGGGGCGTGAAATTAATCGCGCCCCTTTTGTTTGCTGTTGTCCTTTTTAATTGAGGAGCTTCCATTTTGAAACGATCATCCATTGCGCTGGTGGCAGCCGTTCTAACGATGCTGCTTGCTTCGTGTGCCAACGCTAACCCTTCGACAGTGGCTATTTTGGGAACGAACGATGCGAACATTGCACTCAGCACGCAAGCTGCGGGCGATCTCGCGACCAGCGTGGTGATGACGCAAAATGCGCCGACACCCGCACCTACATCCACACCCGCGCCAATTATACCGGTGGTGGTAGCGGAATATACCGCTTCAGCCGACGCGCAAACACCAGAGCAGATGTGCGCGGCAGCCGTCCCCGCGAAAGATCCTGATAACCGCAAATTCACCAAGGCTGAGCAGGTGACGCAAGCCGGTGTCGATTACCGTGCCATTTTCTGTACGGCAGTTGGCCCTGTTTATGTTGATCTGACTGAAAAAGAAACCCCCATTGCCGTCAATAACTTTGTTTTTCTGGCGCAGAAGGGTTTTTATAATAACACCACCTTCCACCGTGTTCTGCCGAACTTTATGGCACAGGGTGGTGATCCAACGGCTACGGGAACAGGTGACGCGGGCTATAAATTCAACGATGAGATTACGCCGTCGTTGACGTTCAATGCACCGGGTAAGCTGGCGATGGCGAACTCCGGCGCGAATACCAACGGCAGCCAATTCTTTATTACGGTTGCGCCCCAAACAAACTTGAATGGTGGTTATACGCTGTTCGGGTTGGTCGTCAAGGGACAGGCGAACGTCAGCAAGATTGAACTGCGCGACCCTGACCAAAAGCCAACTAAACCCGGTACGGCGCTGAATACGGTGCTGATCGTGACCGATCCGAGCAAGGTCATTACAAGCGATACGCCACCGCCAGCACAGGCCGATGTCGCTAAAGCGATGGACGGTGTGGACGCGATGATTAGCGCGGAGCTTGCCAGCACCCTCGAAAATAAAAAGAGCAGCCAAGCCACGGCTGATGTCGTGAGCGCGGCTCCCGAAGCAGCCCGCAGCGATTTGGCAGCGCTGTTCAAGGCGCATAACCATCAATATCGGGTGAGCAGCACCATTAATAACAAGGCTTGCGATATTACACAGATTCAATTCTATTCGACCACGTATTCATTGGATGCCTATGCCTCCGCTAAGGATGCGGCGGCTGCGATTGCTGATCCAGCGATGGAAAAGATCGCTCTGGAAAGTGGGTTTACCGATAAGGTGGTTTCGCCTGAATTGACTTTCCCGTATTTCACGGCTAAAGAAACGGTTTGCGAGAAGCCAGTTATTCATGCCATGACCTACTGGCGGCGTGGGAATTTTGTCGTCACGGCACAGGTGATTTGGCCGGCAGATGCCCAACAGGGTGCCGATGTTTTGGATAAGGTACTCGGTCAATTTGTGGGTGAGCGTTTGTATGAGCCGCTGTTATCGACTGTCCTGTACACGGATATTCAGTAGTTCATTTTTGGTTGTGTTTGTAAGCAGGGCGAACCGTGTGTTCGTCCTGTTTTATTTTGCACAAATTGCACTACTACCGCCGCACTGCATGGCGGCAAGCAGGAGAGAAACCGCCGAATTGACATTTTTGTGCAGCGGGAAGCTCGGCTGGTACCGCCAGTGCAGCGGATGGCTCGGCTAATGCCGCCGCCGATGTCGGTTCGGCGGATGCAAGGGAGTGATCCGCCGAATATGCAAATGGAAATGCGTGATTAACCACAGAGACACAGAGAAAGAAGAGAAGAATTAAACGCAAAGGCGCGAAGTCGCAAGGGCGCAAAGGAGAGTTGGTTTAGTGGCAAGCGCATTTGAATACTCCCCGAACTATTTTCCCTCTATTTTAGAACAAAAGTTCATAAATTGTCAACCGAAATCGGTTCGAGTTTACAAACCTAAAAATGATACAAATCACAAGTTCCTCTTGTACTGGAGAATCAAACAGGGCAGATCATTGACCTGCCCTGTTTGAAGTGTGTTGACAATCCTATTGCTTAGCAACCGCCTAACGTATAGGGGTATTCGCGGCTGTTATCGTCGTTTCTGGTTTCGGGAACTGCACCACCCGGATTGACGGTGATGATCAGTTTGTGCTGTTCACCCACAAAGGTCGTTACCGTCAAGAATATGCCAGAAATGTTAACAGTTTGGCCGTTTTGGATGGGTCCGAAAGCACCGGTGGTCGAGGCCGATTCGGTATTGTCGCTGAGACGGACATCCCGAATGCTAATGGTACCGCTGGTGGTGGTGGGTTGACC
>JACDGI010000160.1 GCA_013821665.1 Anaerolineae bacterium | reverse complement strand
TTTTACCGATATACAACTCGGTATTGGTCAACGGCGTACTCAGCAGCGGTTCGAGGCTGCGCCGTTCTTTTTCACCGACGAAGGTTTCCAGCGCGATCACCAATGAGATCGAAATCGGGAAGAAGCCGACGATCATCAGCAGGAATGGAATGGTGCGTTCGCCCACGATTTGTGCGCCGTAATCGCTGACGAAACCTAAGAATTTGCCCGCCAAGAACTGCGCTACGAACGGGAAGCCGAACGTCAAAATAATAATCGGGGTGATAATGCGCCAGTCACGGAAACTGTCACGCACTTCACGCCGGGTGATGATGAGCGCGTTGCTCAACGTATATCGCCACTTGGGAAGACCCGCTAACGGTAAACTTTGGGATACGGCTTGTGTCGCCATATTAATATGCTCCTGCTTTTACTCTGTATTCTCTGCGTCTCTGTGGTGAAAACTTTTTAGCGTTGGTCATCGTTCTTGCCACCTTCATCTTCCTTGACCACCTGCAAGTAGATGTCTTCCAACGAGCGTGTGATGGGCGAAAGCGTCACCACATCCACGCCCAAACCAGCGATTTTCCGCAGCAGTGCCGGATTGGTCACCTGTGGCTCAGCCACACGATAACGCAGCCAATCACGTCCGGTATCTGTCACCGTCACCAGATCACCAATGTCCTTCGCCAGCCCGTTCATGATGCCAGCCACGCGCAGTTCCATCACCGGTTCGCCCACGAACTCCCGCGCCAGTTCATCCAACGTGCCTTTGGCGATAATCCGCCCTGACCGGATGATAGCGATGTGGTCAGCCAGACTTTGTGCCTCTAACAGGTTGTGGGTGGTAATCAAGAAGGTGCGCTGCTCGTCGCGCTGGAGTTCGACAATCGCGTCGCGGACTTGCTTGGCGCTCAAGGGGTCCATCGCAGATGTGGGTTCGTCCAACAGCAATACCGGGGGGTTATGGAGCATAGCCCGCACCAGCGCCAGCTTCTGCTTCATACCTTTGGAGTAATCGCCTAATCGCTTATCAATGGCGCACGTCAGATCGAAGCGTTCCATCAATTGCAGCGAACGAGTTTTACGTTCGTCGGCGCTCATCCGATAGATACGTCCGAAAAAGTCCAGATACTCGATGGCTTTCATGCGCTCATAGAGGCCGTGCTGTTCGGTCAGCACACCCACTTTCGCCCGTACCAGTTCAGGCTCGGTCAGGACACTATGTCCATCAATCTTTGCCCAACCGGAAGTCGGCGCAAGGATGGAGGTCAGCATACGGACAGTGGTGGTTTTGCCCGCGCCGTTCGGCCCCAAGACCGCTAACACGCTGCCGGGTGGAATCATGAGCGAGACATTTTTGACGGCCTCGAAGCCATCAAATACCTTCGTCAATTCATGGGCTTCAATCATAATCGGTCAACCTATTCAATTTACATTTAAGGTGATTTGCTTACGTTATTTGATCGTAAACGCAAGCGGAGTTCTCTGTCCCCCCTGATTTCTGGGGGGATATGCTTAAGATTATTATCGCATGGGAGTGTTGGCTGGCGGGTTAAGATTGGATAATGGGCGCGTTGAGGGCAGTCTTTAGCCTTTATATCCATATTCAACATTAAGATAGAAATGTGGATGTAAATCGGCTAGTAATAGAGAATGTACCATGTCAAAAACAAAAATGCTGGCAGCAAAAGAACTTATTGATGAAAAACGTTACGATGAAGCCCGCGGTATATTGAGGTCAGTCGACCATCCTAAAGCTGCCGAGTGGCTAGAAAAACTCGACAAAATTGATCCGCCCAACGCCTTCCAGAAAATCCTACGGGCCGTAATCCCCAAAGCATCTGTACAGACCAAACCCAACTCAAATGCTGTTCGTCCGCCCAAACGAAATCCAGCAGCGATTATCCCCAACGGGGCAGCACCGCTTAAACAGATTGAAACTGTTCTGGTCGTCGAAGAAGAACCCGAAGAAGATCCTGACGACTTAATGAGTCTCGTCAGTGATCAACGGGGGCACTATCCAAAAGCAGTCTCAGGTGAATTTGATGGTATCCATTTTCGTTCTCAACTGGAAATCCGTTTTGCCGCCGAACTCAAGAAGCGGAATATTGCCTATAAATATGAATCCGCGCGGGTCGGTAAAGGCAAATACATGATTGACTTTTATCTGCCCGATCACGGCATCTGGGTGGAAGTCAAAGGTAAAATGGACGCACGCGATGAATTTTTGCTGCAAGAATGTGCCCAAGTTTTACGTGCCTCGCATAATGAAGCCCTCTACATCTATGCCAGCGACCGCAAAATGCATCTGGTTCAGGATGATAAACTTGAATATCTCTGGCCGGGTAAATTTTGGGAGATGCTCGAAACGAAACAGTCCAGTAGCAAATTGTTATTAAGCGGCTAATGGATAGGCATCTTCCAGCCAGCTTTGTTTTATCGTAATCTTCGTATCATTAATCCGGTTTACAGGTCAGACATCTTGCCGATGATGACCGTAAAGCCGCGAAGATAGCCCGTTACTTCCGTCCCCTGTGCGATGACATAATATTGTGTATGGGCGGCATTCACAAAGACGTAAAGCCCGATTGAGGCCGCAGTCGCGCTCCAATCCGGTAAGGTAACGCTTCTGCGGAACGTTAAGTCGGTGACATTCCACACAACGAGTCGATTTGCTGGCTTTTCAAAGTCCCTCCTGCTATCGGGGACACCTAGCAGCAGATTTCCCGCCTGAAAGAGCTGCCGAATCGCTCGCACTTCGGGGGGAATGTAGTTGATGGACAGAATGCCGTCCATCACGCCGATGTAGGTCATATCCTTCGTAGGGTCATTCGAGGCGCGGAAAATTTCTCCGCAAGCGGTGAAGATGCTATGAGGATCTTGTAAGAACCATAAGTTGCCGCACATCTCGTAATCGCCATGATAGGGCGAGTCGATTACGCGGTTTGGTATGGGCGTTGTAAATCCGTCCGCGCCAATGTCCACGCGCATGATGTCATCGGGTGAGATTCCCGTATCCGCAGCGTAGATTCGCTTGCCACCGGGTTGCAACCGTAACACCGTAGTGCCACCTCGCGTTCGTGGCCCGCTAATTTGCTGCCCTGTGCTGATGTTGATTGCGTACAGCAGTGGGCGTGGGTCGGACGGATCGCCTTGAGCTGAAATGTATACCCAACCGTTGTCAGCCAGCAGGATGTCGTCTGCACTGGCAGAGATATTGATGGTTTTCGTTAGACTAGCCGTCTTCAAATCGACAATCGAAATCGAATAAGGGTCTGTGTGGCTGACGGCGACTGATAAACCATCCGGGCTAACCGAAAGACCTAATGGAGTCGCGGATAGACCCACAATCGAGTCCAAATCCGTAAGCGGATTATAGATATGAAGCTGGCTGGGACTATCGGAGACAGCAATGATCCGATCCAATGGGATGCTGTACTCGGCATCAATCACCTTGAATTTCAACGCGACAACGCCATTCTGAAGGTTGGCTGATTGCGGCAGCGGAGTCGGTTGACTGGCGCTCACCAGTGTCGGGGTAAAAACATTTCCACCTGCCGCCTGCGTCATGGCAACGGCGGTTTGAGTTTCCCGGTAATCAACGATTGCAGTTTCCGTAAGATCAAGGGTTGGCGTAGGGGTGTCGCTTGGTGTGCTGGTTGGGGTCGCGGTGTGGGTCGGGGTTGTGGTGTGGGTCGGCGGCGATGTGTTGGAGGGGAGTGGTGTGAGGCTGGCGCGGAACACAATACCGAACAGTTCACCCCGCGATTGACCGAGGACAAACACACTGAAGATGATAAGCAGCACCAGTACGCCTATCGCAATCCAGAAACCTCGCCCCTTGAGGAAATTATTCATTTCTTTGGGAATTGTGGGAGAAGGAGGTGGGGGTGGAGCAGGTGAGTAAGGCGGCGTGAGCGACTTGGTGTCCCGCAGTAGGTCATCCAGCATATCGTCGCCAGTGGTCAGCTCATTGAGCAGTTTATTGGCCTCAATATGCTGCGGATTGATCTCTAGGATGCGCTCGACAATTTTGAGCTTTTTTTCGGGTTCATCCGTGACCAAAGCGGCGAGATACCAGCCATCAGCGCTGCGTGGATTGGCTTTGAGAAACTCGCCGATTATTTTCCTTGGCTGGTGTTTCTCTCCATCTTTGATGAGTTGGAATGCTTGTTTGAGTGTCGCGTGCGCATCATCTGGATTCGACATCTTTATTCTCCGCGAAAATAGGCTCAACAAACACTCTACGTCACAAGTTTATGCTGTGAGAATTAAGCTCCTACTAATCTCATCGTCTATAACGAGTATTGCTCACCCGATGGCAAATGCCCGCGCAGGATTAAGAACGGTCAATTGCCGAATGTCAGTCTCACTCAAACCACGCGCTCGCAGCACCGGAATAAATTGATCAACAAGGGCTGTGTAGCCGCGATAGCCGTCCGGCTGCGGTACACCATTTGGCGAACCGACTTCGTACCAACCGGCATCATGCGACAGGAGTATTTGGTCACTATAGCCGGATTCCATGAGATTGAGGGTGAAATCCACCAATTTATCTTGCTCAGGGAACCATTTATCCGCGCCAATCGCATCAAACTCGATCCAAGCACCACGACGCGCGGCTTCCAGATGAATACTGGTATCCGCTTCAGTGTGGGCATGTATCCAGATAAAGCGGCTCAAATCCTGTCCCGCTTGTTCCAGAATATCCAGTTCGGCACGGGCCGCTTTGCCACCAATCGTATGACTGCCGATAACCGCACTTGTCGCTTGGCTCGCGATGGCTGCTGCCCGTAAGTTGCGTGCTTCGATAGCAGTTGGTCCGTCATCAATCAAGGCAACTTTGATGAAGCCCGCCTTGATGCCTGTCCCTTCGATACCTTCGGTCAATTCCCGTATCCAGAGATCAGCCAGTGCTTCGGCGCTCAAATCCAACCAATCAGTAGGGACAAAACCTTCTTTATAAACGCCGGTTGGCACAATAATGTGAATAGGTGTGCGATCAGCGATGTATTTGAGAACCGCGATATTCCGACCAACCCCTACAGGCGCACAATCGACGAACGCCGTTACACCTGCCGCCTCAGCCGCTTCGAGATACGGTTTTACGAGGTTGTAGACGGCTTCCGGTTCGGCCTCGCCATAGTTCGGCGCAAACGGCCCACGTAGATCCACGAATAAATGTTCATGGGGCAACATTAAACCCAGAGAATCGGTCGAAACAGCACCTTTAAGTGTTTGCAAAATAGGCATTTATATTTTCCTTTTGTTTAAGGTAAGGCTGCATTAAATGGTGGATGGCTATAATTAACCCTCATCCCCCAGCCCCTTCTCCCTCATGGCGAAGGGGAGCAAAAACAATTCTTAGGGAAACCATTCGCTGTGCTTCGGCAAAAGGTGCGCTCCACCGTTTAGTGTGGTGCTACCTTGTCCCAATTATAGCGTATAATTAGCACGTTTGTTCACAAACAAACGACTTTTGAACACAGCCTTATATCTATCCGTAAAGGTGTTTATAACATCGTTTAGATAAGGACACATCAACATCATGAATATTCCATCGTACATTTCGAGGGAGTTTCCAATCGGGCAGCATGAAAAACTGCAACTGAACAAACGCTTTTCGGCAGCCGGTATAGACCAGCTTTATATTGATGGTCAAACCTTGGGGAACCTCATGGTTTATTTTGATGCTGAGGAAGATGCCCGTGTTCTAGCGACGGCTGAAGAACATCTGCTGCCGGAGCGCGTTGAATTAGATGGCAACTGTTTGGTCATCGAGGCTAAGAACTTCCGCCAATTTTTACAAAAGGGACAGGCTGAAAAAATCCGCATCGAAGTCCATGTGCCGGAGCGAACTAGCCTGAATGTTCACTTCGGCGCGGGCGTTCTGATGCTGGCTGGTGGTCATGGTGATGTCCATGTTTCGGGCAGCGTGGGTGAAATCTCCGGCTATAGCAACGCCAAAAAGATCAATGTGAAGTTACGTGCGGGTGATTTAACACTCTCGAACATTCAGGGACAGGCAAGTCTCAACCTGAATTTGGGCAGCATCAGCCTCGATTGGACAGCCTTGAGTGGTGACGAACATGTGGAGGCTAAATGCAACTTAGGTAAGATTGACTTGCATTTGCCACCCGCGATTGCCGTGGTTGAAGATCAAGGCGGATGGTCGCTGCGGAAAACAGTTGATGTTCCATTCAGCACGCATATTAACGCACAGGTTGGCTTCGGTGGTCTGGATGTGCTGCCAGCCGACTCTACACCGATTATTACAGTCTAAGGTTTAATAGTCAGGTGTTGGGGTTGTATCCGGCGTGCTCGATTTGGGATATGTTGGGAAAATCAACGGATCAGGCAGCGCGTCAATACCTGACACACTCATAAGCGCACCATTGACCCACAAATCCGCTAACAAATCCGGTAAGGAGTCACGTATCGAGCCGGCTCGTTCAGACGGGCAGCTAATATTGATGGTGACAAGCTGCGAGTCATTGGCGATCACTACAGCCATCACTAGCGTTACACTCTGGTTGGTGTCGTTCAACAGATAATAAGCCGCGTCATTACCATCCCAATTAAAGGACTGTGGATTGCTGACTGCCGAATTGCCCACGAGATCAGGTTGAGCAATAATCTGTTGCAGAATATGGCTGGCTGGATGCGACGAAATATTAACCGGCTTTGGAAAATCGTTGACGGCATGGACGAAAATGTAGACCTGCATACCCATCAGCTTGCCGGTGTTATGCAGTGAGCCACGCTTTTCGGTAACCAAAATACCATCATTCATTGTGCGTCCGCTCCAACCGGGCGGGACGCGCATATTAATTTGTACACCTTGTATGTTAGCTTTAATATTTTTGACTGCGGGCGCAGGCATCGTAGTCGCTGTTGGCACCGGCGTTAGGGTCGATTCGGCCATACCCTCGCAGGCAACTACCCCCATAGTCATACCTATGTAGAGGCTTAACGTCAATATTTTCCGCAGGATTTGGTACAGCACAGGCACATCCACTCAACGAATACGTGTAGGATTTTCGCTCAGACTCTAATGAAGAGTAAGGGGAAATCCTAGCTTCAATGAAATCAGCATAATTGAGTATACGCCGCTGATATAGGCACTGTCTGAAAATAAGGTAAGTGATTCCTCAGAAAGTCTCAACGCTCATTTGTGGCATATTAACATCGCTATTTAGATCGTGAAACCAGCCTGTCGTAGATGGTCGAGGGAGGCCGGTAAATCCGCCATAAACTGATGGGCATATTCCGCGTTTTGCCCCGGATTGCCACATTCCAGCGCCAGCCAACCGTCATAACTGGTGTCTTTGAGGACGGCAGCAATAGCCGCGAAATCAATCAGTCCTTGACCGGGTAAACGGCGGTTGCTATCCGACAGGTGTATGTAACCAATGTCGGCGGCGTAATCGCGCAAGGCTTGCAGGCTGTTTTGTTCTTCCATCGCCATGTGGAAGACATCCGCGTTGAGTTTGACATGCGGATGATCTTTGATTTTGCGGCGTACTTTGATGGCATCGGCCAGCGTGTTCAAGAAGTGGGTTTCGTAGTGGTTAATGGGTTCGATGTACAGGTCGATCCCGATGGCATAGACATAATCGGAGAGGGTACGCAGATGGTTGTGCAGCATTTCGTATTCGAGCTGCTCGACCGATTTATAAGGCGTGAGATCGGGCAGCGTGGGTTCGGCGAAATGCGGCACGAGAATGACCCCTGACGCGCCCAGATCAACACCATCCACAACCGAGCGGCGAAACTCGGCTAAGGCTTTTTCGCGTTCAGCACGGTCGGGGTCAAGCAAGCGTCCCTGCCGCCCATGATTGACCGCCGAGATTGCCAACCCGGTATGACGCGCAGACTCCGCAAGTTCCGGTACGCGGGGGGTTAAGCCGCTGCCCCACACTTCAACTCCCTTGAAGCCCAAGGCGTGGGCATTCTGAAAGCGTTCGAGGGTCGTTTTACCAGCGAGCATATCTTCTTGGATGGCGAGGCGCATGAGCAAACGTCCTTGGTCGATTGATATTTGAGGATAGTTTACAGGGGGTGGTCATCAGTCGCTAGTCTCCAGTCGTCAGCTTCCAGAAGAAGTGTGCGAACGCCTCTTTTTGATTCATAATATTATTCAAATTTGTCAGATTCAGATTTTCCTACCTTATCAACTATTACGGCACTTACGATTTGGCTAGGATTTCGACCCTTGGAGCGCCATTTTATTACATCGCTAAGAAAACGGCTCAAACCATTGCTAATTTGACTCAGAGTCAAAATTCTATCTTGACAGTATGATAAATGATGCTATTATTACTTTATGAGCGCACGTACCGTGCGCGCGCAGCTTTACAACTTTATCTCCTATGTGACACTTAGTTCGCGCATCTAATTGATGCTCCTGCTTTAGTTTAGGCAGTTTGTACCCCAGTTGAACCAGTGAACTCTCCTAAGACGATGTCAATGACAGAGTTAGCCCACAATGTATACAGCTAGCCCTAACATTGAGTGAACCTAGTTTTAGGAACGATAGAACAGTGATAGGTTCTCCAACGGAAACTACGAAAGCTTGATCTGTTTTCTCTGCATTGCCTCATTTCAGTGTCACCGGCATTAACAACGGGTGTCAATTTCGGCACTGAAGAGTTAATCCAAGGAGATTAATATGTTTGATAAAAGCAACCCCAGCCCCATTCGTGAGGCACTCGAACTTGTTCGCGAAATTCGAGTAAAGGTGCAAGGCAATGCAGAGGATAGTGTTATACGACAGCTTGATGAGGTAATTGGAAAGCTTGAAGAAACATGTCGCACGCGACAGAATCGGAAAGCGAACCAAAAAGCACTCGAACTACTAGGCGAAGCCATAAAGTGGCTACCGACAGTAATAGAGTTCATAGAACTACTTCAACGTCACAAGTAAATGATTGTGATATACGAAGTAGGAGTAGCTGAAGTAATACACCAGATCATAGTTTTTGTTTAATGTTTAATCTAATGAGATATGAAAATGAATGTAGGAAAAGCGGTTAGACTCTGTAGAACCCAGCGTGGACTAAGTCAGTCTGAACTGGCGAAAACTGCTGGGATCTCGGTGTCGTATTTATCTTTGTTGGAACGTGGAAAACGCGATCCAAACTTTTCCACTGTTGAGGGAATTGCAAGTGCGCTTAAAGTTCCTGTAAGCATATTAGTCTTTCTCGCAACCAGCAATGAAGAAATGTCTGGATTAAATTCCGAATTGCGTGAAAAACTCTCTTACACAGCACTACAGTTAATCGAGGGTTCAAATGGATAAACCCCAATATCAAAAAAAGCCAATCGCGCATATTGACTCACTTGCTAAACTTCTCTCTGTGGATACAAATAAGCTGGTTAATCTTGCTGATCAGGCGGATTCTTTTTATTATCTCAGTGAACGTATAGAAAAGCCGGATGGCAGCTTCCGCGATGTGTATGGAGTCAGAGACGAACTTAAAATTTTGCAGCAGCAAATCGTTAATAAAATATATAGCAATGTCCGCTTTCCAAATTATCTATATGGTTCAATAAAGGGCACTAATCATATTATGGATGCATATGTTCACGCACATGCACAATTGTTAGTGAAAATGGATATTAGTAATTTCTTTCCTACATTGACTTCAAAAAACATTTTTAATATTTGGAAACGATTCTTCAATTTCTCTGAGCCAGTTGCAAAAATACTCACAAAACTTACAACGTTCAATAATTTTCTACCTCAAGGTGCTCCAACTAGCCCCGGTTTAGCAAATCTTGCTTTTTGGGATATTGAATCTGCTATTGTTGATAGACTGCAAAGAAATGGTTTCACCTACACGCGCTTCGTTGATGATGTGACTGTATCGTCAAAAAGTCGTACCGAGATGCACAAACTAAACACGATTTTTAAGAGCGTCTTCGGCATGTTTCGTAGTAAGGGAGTCAAAGCTAACCGCAAGAAGACTAATATATCAACAAGTGGTTACCGAATGGCTGTCCATAATCTAAATATAAACTCTGGTACCCCTACCATTTCTACGAAAAAAAGAAGTCAAATTAGGTCTGCTGTAAGGGGATGTGAAAAGAGTTATCAGGATCAAAAACAATCAGAGGATTATAAAAAGTTGTGGGAGAGTGCTATAGGAAGGGTCAACTATTTAAGTCAATTTCATCCTACACAGGCTCAAGCTCTTCATAAACGTCTTCAAGCTGTACTACCAGTTAGTTAGGAGAACCTCTTCTTCATATAATCTCCAACTATTATTCCCTCGGTTTATTTTCGGTTAACCCAACAAACCAATCTCCAACCATCTGCCAACCTCACATCTCGCCACACTCCCTCAAAACGGTTAGCGCCAACCCAGCGAAAGAGTTACAAAATGTTCTTCCAAAATGTAACCCTTTGCCCCCTCATATAGTGTATGATTTTCGTAGGGATGAGACCTATCTCACCCGCGCTCTTTACCACTTGAATCTGACCAATATGCACAAAATCTGTCGGTGCATTTTGCCGCTTTTGCCGCATGTTCCGCTTATTGTGCAGTTTTTTAACTTGAAGCTTGTATCTTGAAACGAACGCTTTTGGCACTCTGCCGCCGCCATAAAAATCATCAAATGGCGGCGACGACGACACGGACGACATAAAAATGCACTGCGACCGAAGCGGTTGTGAGGCGGGGCAGTATTTAGTGTGGTGCTACCGAGCATGCGCAAGCTTGATTCAACAGAACAAACGTGCTTAAATAAGGCTAATGCATTTTATGGATGAGGATATAAGTATGAGCCGCATTTATGAAGAACGGTTATCAGACTCATCATTTGTTGATAAGGTCGGACATTTCTATGTAGAGAGCGATTGCTCATACACTTGCGAGGCGGGTCTGCTTTGGAATATGTTGATCGTGACCTATAAGGGTCAGCGCAGTGTGACGATTTGGAGGCCAGAAACGCAATCGGGACTAATGAACTTTCCAGCCGGTGCAGAATTCCTTTTCATCCACTTCAAACTCGGACGTTTCATGCCCCAAATGAGCCTCAATAGTATCGGTCCAAGGGGTATATTGCTGCCGAAAGCCAGCAGCCAATCTTTCTGGTTGGACAGCTCAGCTTGGGCGTTACCGAACTACCAAAACGCCGATACCTTTGTCGATTGGTTGGTACGAGATGGGTTGTTGGTGCATGAACCGATTGTCGATGCAGTGCTGCAAAATCAGCCGCAGGATATTCCTGCACGTACGCTACGTCATCGCTTTTTACGGGCGACAGGGCTGACACAAAGTTATATCTATCAACTGGAACGGGCACGACAGGCAGCGACTCTACTCGAAAAAGGTGTCTCTATCCTCGATACTGTCGATCAAGCGGGTTATGCCGACCAGCCACATTTGACGCGCGCACTCAAACGCTTCATCGGCAGCACACCTGCCCAAATTACCAGCGTCATTCAGCCGTAATCGTTGCCAAACCGTTCAAGACAGACTCCTTGTGCTGGGATACGATAGCCGTGTTCAGACAACAGCAAAAGGAGATTTCACATGCGAACAATTACTTCCAAAGACGGCACATCCATCGCCTTTGAACAAACGGGGAAAGGGTCAGCGCTGATCCTCGTGGTGGGGGCATTCAATGACCGGACAACAGGCATCCCGCTGGCTGAAACGCTTAAGCAATCCTTCACCGTCTACAACTATGATCGACGGGGACGAGGCGACAGCGGCGACACCTTGCCTTATGCCATCGAGCGCGAGATTGAAGACCTCGATGCATTGATCGACGAAGCTGGTGGATCAGCTTATGTGTTCGGCTATTCATCGGGCGCGGTGCTGGCGATGAAAGCCGTGGCTAAGGGATCAGCCATTCGCAAGTTAGCCTTATATGAACCACCGTTGGTTGTCGAGCCATCAGAAGCCGCCCCTGAAAATCAAACCCGTGCGCGTCTTTCAACTTCGGGTGGGTTAGCCAGTGAAATCAGCAACCGCCGAACACTCCTAAAAGATGATCTGGCTGGCGAACTGGCCGCGTTGATTGCAGCCGGAAAACGCGGCGAAGCGGTTGAGCTTTTCCAAACGAAGGGCGTGGGTATTCCGGCTGAAGTCGTCGTGGGAATGCGGAACGCGCCTTTCCGCCCGATGCTAGAGAAAATGGCGCACACCCTCGTTTATGAAATGACGATCCTAGGTAATGGGGCGCTGCCGCCGGAGTTAGTCGCTGCCATAACGATCCCGATGCTGGTGATGGTGGGCAGCCAAAGTCCCTCCTTCATGCACGATAGCGCCAAGGTTATGACAGCCGATTCCGCACAGGGCGAATATCGTAACTTGGAAGGTCAAAACCATGATATTGTGCCAGCGGTTGTCGCACCGGTTCTGGAGACGTTTTTGGGTAGGACGAGCGAATAAGAAGTTACAAGAGGGGGAACTTAAGGCAAGGGCGCAAAGACGCAAGGGATTGTGAGGTGCGGCGTTTTTAGGCAGGAAACGCCGCATCGGGCTAATACAATGTTTTTAACAAGAAGATAAATCTGATGAAGAAATCAGTAAGGATTCTTAGAGGCCATTTGAATATTAGGATGGAAGACGTTTGAGCAAGGTATGAATAGAGGCAATTTAAATAACACCTTCGCTGCTACGGACACATTCCTCATAATCCTTGCTTAAACGGCGATAATTAC
>JACDGI010000946.1 GCA_013821665.1 Anaerolineae bacterium | reverse complement strand
GGGTTATGCGCTGGCCTTTTTGGAAGTGCTGCTCACGGCGATACCCGGTCTTGGCGATATTTTACCTGCAAGCACAACCTCACCCAGTGTTATCAGCTTCTTTAAGACTTATCTACCGGGCAGCCTCAGTAGTTACCGCGATGCCTTTGTGTTTGTCGCCCTCATTCTGCTATTGCTGGTGCGTCCGGGTGGTATCCTCGGCACCACTGACCGCGAAGGGCGGCAGTAGTCATGGCTCAAACATTGAAGTCTAATGTGCAGCGCAACGGCTTCCTGATTTTGCTGGCTGGTCTGATTGTGATGATTGTCGGCCTCGAATCATCAGGCAGCAGTTTGTGGCAAGGGATCTTCATCAACCTTGGCATGTACATCATTCTGGTGGTGGCGCTAAACCTTGCTAATGGTTTCACAGGCGTGTTTTCGTTGGGTCATATTGGCTTCATGGCGTTGGGCGCGTATATCTCGGCAATCTTGACTCTGCCCCTCACACAGAAACATTCTTATTTACCAAACCTGCCGAAGTGGTTGGCGACCATGCACTTCGACACGATGGTTGGCCCATTCCCATTGGGTTTTCTGCTCGCGACGCTGGTAGCGGGCATCATTGTCATGATCGTGGCGTTTCTGGTCGGCGGCGTACTGATGCGATTATCCGGCAGCTTCGTATCGGTTGCCACGTTGGGCTTTCTGGTGATTGTACGCGTCATTCTGATTAATTCTAACGACATTACACGCGGTTCACGCACCTTCTCCAACGTCACCAGTTATACCGACATGTGGTGGGTGTATGTCTGGGTAATCATCGCTTTGTATGTGGTATGGCGCATCAAGTTTTCGGCGTATGGACGTGCCATGTTCGCCCAACGTGAAGACACTGCGGCTGCCGAATCAGTCGGCATCGTCATTATGCGCCCGCGTTTGCTAGCATTTGTCATCAGCGCATTTTTCACGGCGGTGGCGGGTGCATTATGGGCACATTTCCTGACCTCATTTTCACCGAATGCTTTTTACTTCGACATCACCTTCCGCGTTATTACCATGCTGGTGGTTGGTGGCATGGGATCAGTTACAGGCTCGGTTCTGGGGCCAATCACCATCACCGTGATTGCCGAAGTGCTGCGCCGTTTCGAAGACAGTACCCGTCTGTACGGCATCAGCCAGATTACTTTGGCGCTGCTGTTTATCTTCATCATCATCTTCCGCCCCGGCGGATTAATGGGCGAACGCGAGCTTGATTTTGGCTGGTTTTGGCGACGTAAAAAGCCGCCAACATCGGCTTTTGAGGGAGGAGGCGAACAGCCGTCGAACTCATGAACGGTCTCCAACCAATATATTTTAATACCCGTCGCATTGTTTCGTTCAATATGTTTCAAGGGAGTACGATATGAAGCGTAAATCGTTTGTGGCCGTTTTTGCCGTGGTAGCCGCCGTGCTGCTTTCAGGTCTGATGTCGGTTGTCCATGCGCAGGATACCATCAAAATCGGTGGTGGTTTTGACCTGAGTGGTGCCGAGTCCTCATTGGATTTACCCGCTTCTCAGGGAGCGCAGTTAGCCGTCAAAGAAATCAATGCTGCTGGTGGTGTACTGGGCAAACAGCTTGATTTTGTCGTTCGTGACAGCAAGTACCAGATGGATACAACGGCTGTCATCGCCAAGCAATTCGTTGAGGAAGACAAAGTAGCAGCCTTAATTGGCTTCACCGACTCCGACTCGGTGCTGGCGGCTGGCCCTATCATTCAAGCAGCCGGCATCCCCTTCATTACTGCCGGTGCGACCTCGCCCAAACTGCCAGATCAAGTCGGCGATATGATGTTCCTTGCTTGCTTTGGTGATAATGTCCAAGCAGCGGCGGGTGCGGAATATGCCTTCAAGAACTTTGGCAAGACGGCCTATTTGCTGTCTGATATGGGCGTGGAATACACCACCTTGCTCGGCCAATACTTCAAGTCACGCTTTACCGAACTCGGCGGCACGATTGCGCTGGAAGATACCTATGAAGACAGCGCGACGGACTTCTCGGCACAGATTACCAAGTTGAAGGCGCTGGAAACCCAGCCCGATTTCTACTATATCGCCGCCATGCCTTACAACGTTGGGCCGGTGGTCAAGCAACTGCGCGAAGCCGGTCTGACTGGCCCGGTGGTGGGTGGTGACGGCTACGACACACCTGATCTGGTTAAGGTTGCCGGTGACACCGCAGAAAATGTGTACTTCTCGACCCACGCACTGATGGACAAGGATAACGGTACAGACGGCATCAAGAAGTTCATCGTTGCCTACAATACCGAATACGGTCATGATCCCGAAAATGCCTTTGCAGCCCTGGGCTATGACTCGGTTTATCTGCTGGTGGATGCCATCAAACGTGCTGGCTCGACCGATCCTAAGGCTATCCAAACCGCACTGCTGGCAACCAAAGATCTCCCCGGCATCACCGGATCAATCAGCTTCACCAACGGCTCGCATGTGCCACAAAAAGGCGTGACGTTGATTGAAATCAAGGGCGGCAAGTTCACTTTGGCGGGCGAAGTCGTACCGGAAAAAGTTCCGGCGGCTGACCCGAATGCGCCTGTTGATGAAACCACACCGGAAGTAACACCCGGCTCGTAAGCTCTATATTTTAT
>JACDGI010000159.1 GCA_013821665.1 Anaerolineae bacterium | reverse complement strand
ACCAACCATTTGACATACAGGATGAATGGATCTTGGAAACGCTGGCTGGATACGCAGCAGTCGCTATCGCCAGTTCACAGCTTAATGAGAAACAAAATCATCTGGCGCTGCTGGTGGATCGTGAACGGATTGGCATGGAACTGCATGACGGCATTATCCAGTCGCTGTACGGAATCGGTATGCATCTCGACCTGATGCGCCTTTCAGGAGGTGCGTCAGAAGTAGAGTTGGCAGGGGCGATTACCAACCTCAATGATGTGATTGAAGACATCAGAAGTTACATCATGAATTTACATGGTAGTACACAAAAGGGTAAAAGTGTTCGTGTCAGCTTACTGGATATTTTGAGCCGGTTATATACACCGGATAACCTACAGATTATTCTGGAAGCGCCGGAAACAAATCCGCCATTTACACCAGCCGTGTTTGAGGCCATTTGCCAAATGGCGAATGAAGCCATTAGCAACGCTATCCGGCACTCAAAGGCAACGGTCATTACCATTCGTGCAGAGCAAATTAAAGATGAATTCTTCATCGTTGTCGAGGATGACGGACACGGTTTTGATGTCACCAAGCTAACACATGCTGAAGGCTTAGGATTACGGAATTTACAACAGCGTGCGGCCCTTTTTAGTGGACATGTGAATGTTCAATCGGCAGAGGGTGACGGTACACGGTTGACGATTACGATGCCGATTCGCGCTCATTGACAAGGCCGAGTGATGTACATCCGTCATCCTAAAGGCATTATGTTCGGCAGTAGGGATAAGTTGTATTAGAGGAGTATGTTAAGAGCATGATGAAGTTTAGCTCGTAACAGGTTATAAATCTTTCCAACAATTTGGGTTCTGCAAAAATCCATATCTATAGAACCCACACAGCGCCTGTCGAGAGCTAAGACCAACTATCTCATATTAGAGAGGTGTGATCATGCTCGACAAAATGACCGTTCGCGAATGGATGAGCAGTCCCGTGTTAACCGTTCGGGCCGCATCACCGATCAGCGTGGTACACGCGATGATGAAGGAACGCAAAGTCCGACGATTAGCAGTAGTGAACGAAGAAAATCGGTTAATCGGAATTGTCACGATTGGTGATGTCCGCGAAGCCAGCCCATCTGATGCAACCTCATTGAGCATTTGGGAACTGAATTACTTGTGGGCTCAATTGACGGTTGGCAAGATTATGAGCCGTAAGGTTATCACGATTAAGCCTAACGAGACCATCTTTGAAGCTGCGAATTTGATGCTGGATCAAAAGGTCAGTGGACTGCCTGTGGTTGACGAAACTGGCAAATTACTCGGCATGATTACCGAGTCCGATATTTTTAGGATGGTTGTTCGAATGGGCGTTGCCGAAACACAATGATGTTCGGCAGTAGTATCGGTCTCATTTAGTTTATCGTTTGGCTGCTGTAAGAATGTGATGAAGCACTCGAAACTATCACAATTCTTGCTACGCGCACATTATTCGGCAGAATGTCTTTCGGATGCATTTGTGGGTAAAAGGATGAGTCATAGGGAAAGAGAAGGACCAACATGAATGTATCTGACATCATGACGGAGCGTCCGGTTACTGTACGATTACACAGCACATTACGCGAAGTGCTAGACTTAATGGAGCAATTGGGCTGCCACCACATGCCGGTGCTGAATACCGAAAATCATGTCATTGGTATTATTAGTGACCGTGACTGCCGCTTAGCCATGAATTCGCCGTATATCATGCGCGAACGCTGGCAAGATGAGGAACTGGTCAACCATCTCACGGCCAGAATGATTATGATCCCGGCACCAATTGTAGTTGCGCCGGAGGCTGATGCCCAAGAAGCAGCGGCACTGATGCTAAAACGGCGGATTAGCTGCTTGCCGGTGATGCGGGACGAAACACTGGTTGGCATCGTAACGCGCTCGGATATTCTGATGGCCTTTATTGGTCAGCGTGAAAAAGTAACACACAGCCCAAAATAACTTATCTGCTCAAGGCATAAATCAACATCCCTGAGCAGATTTCATCAGCCTATTGTTTCTGATTTTTCAGCAAGGCAGGATCATCAACGAGCTTGCCACCACGTACCGTCGCACCAATGACAATGGCGGCTGTGATCAGCACCATGTTTTTGAGGATGTACTGCCCTTCCAAGGTTGGAACGATGGGGAAGACCGTCCATGTTTCGTGCGGGAATAATACGAGTGGCGTTATGGTGCCCATCATCTGCACGAACAGTAGCAATAGAGTGGCACGCATAAAAAGACCAGTGATTAGGCCTAAGCCGATCAAACATTCCCAAGATGCAAGTACAGGTCGGGAGATTTCAGGACGAACGATCCCGAACGTGAGTGCAGAAATAGTTCTGGTTGCGAGTTCATCGGCTGGGCTGAGGCCGGGCACAAACTTCAATACTCCGAACCAGAAAAACACGATACCCACGCTAATTCTTAACAGTGTTACGCCATTTTTCGCCATCCAGCCCGTGATACGACGATCAATGTAGTCGAACCGTGCATTTAAGGTTTGACGTTGAACCAAGATATCCTCCTCGACTGCGGTTATTACAAGTCAAATTATGTCTATTGTGAATAATGTAACAATCAAAGATGAGAAGCAGATGAGAACAAGGATTGAATTGCGACTCACTATACGCCTATAATGTGCAACTCGCACTCGCTCGATACGTACAGATAACAGAAGATAGATCAAAAGCATTCAGGAGAACGCAGACGCATGGCATCAACACAAACTGTAATCCGTACGCAGGGTGTCGTCAAAGAACTTCCGCTAGGCAACACCACTGTTCATGCCCTACGCGGCGTGGATATGGAAATATTCGCGGGTGAAATTGTGGGCATTATCGGGCCATCCGGCAGCGGTAAGAGTACGCTGCTGGGCTTGATTGGTGGACTCGACACCCCTACGCGCGGCACGATTGAGATTGATGGGGTGGACATCAGCCACATGAATGAAGACCGGCTGACCGAAATTCGCAACGAGAAAATCGGTTTTATCTTCCAATTTTTTAACCTAATACCTACGCTAACGGCGTTGGAAAATGTCGCGCTGCCGATTCAATTTGCACGGAAACCCCAATTTAATCCAGATAAGCGTGCCAAAGAACTTTTGACCATGCTGGGTTTAGGCGACCGTCTACGTCACCGTCCATCCGAGCTTTCGGGTGGGCAGCAGCAGCGAGTGGCAATTGCACGGGCTTTAGCCAATAATCCACCGCTCCTATTGGCGGACGAACCGACTGGCAATCTCGATACGGAATCGGGCGCGATGGTCATGCAAGCGCTGCGGGACATACGCGAAAAATCGGGCACTACAGTGGTGATCGTGACGCATGATGCGGCGATTGCCCAACAGACTGACCGCGTGCTGACACTGGTTGATGGCACTCTTGTGCATGGTGTTGTGCCGGTTGTGCAATAGACCGCCTGTTATGGTGCATAATGGGCAGATGTCTACTTATAAAAAACGTACAATCGGTTTCAATTATGGTAGACATGGCGCAGGAATAGATTACAATACAATACGTAATGTGTTACTGCAACCGAATGGGATTTTATCTGCATGAAAGCGGATTTCGCGCTTGATTACGATGTATTAACCGTTGAGCGCCCACAAAAGCTTTATTTGATGGCGCGGCTGGTTTCTAATGCTACCCCGACCAACCAAACACGGCGGCCACTGAATATTAGTTTGGTGCTCGACCGCAGCGGATCGATGGCGGGCAATAAACTGGAATATACGCGCCAAGCGGCGCAGTTTTTGGTACAACATCTTAGTGCCAATGATACGCTCTCAATTGTGTTGTATAACGAACAAGTCACCACACTCATCCCCCCCGACTCCGTTTCCCAAAAAGATGCCATCAGCCAACGCCTCAACCAAATCAAAGCCAGCGGCATGACGAACCTCAGCGGCGGTTGGTTAGAAGGCTGCAAATGGGTGGAAGAAGGGCTGAGCGCGGAGCAAATGAACCGCGTCATTCTGATGACAGATGGGTTGGCTAACCGGGGCGTGACCAATACCGAGCAACTGGTGGCACTGGCCCGACAGAAACGTCAGAGCAACGTGATTACGACAACAATGGGCCTCGGTACGGATTTCAATGAAGACCTGCTGATCGCAATGGCTGATGCTGGTGGTGGTGCATTTTATTTTATAGAAAGTCCTGAAGTCGCGCCGACGATTTTCAAAGAAGAATTACGCGATTTATTGAATGTGGTCGGGCAAAATTTGACGGTTAGTGTCGAGACGACCGAACATATTTCAATGGTCAACCAGCTTAATGCTTATAATATGCACAGTGATGGCAAACGTGTTTCGTTCAGTCTCGGCGATATTTATGGCAACGAAGTCAAAACGCTGCTGCTGGAACTTTCAATACCAGCTTTGAATGAGATTGGTGAATGTGAGATTGCGCGGCTGCGGTTTGAATACGATGAGATCAGCAGTGGCGGCAGCCAGCATCAGGTATTGGATATGCCGATTGTGGTCAATGTTAAGCAGGGCGAAGCGGACAGCGAAGGCAACCACGAAGTCCGGCGAAGTGTTCTACTCTTGCAAGCAGCACGAGCGCGGCGGGATGCGGTGGCAGCGGCTGATAAAGGTGAATATGACCGTGCTTCGCAAATCTTGAAGCTGGCGGCCAACGCGATTGAAGACTCCCAAATCCTGCATAAGGAGTTGGTTGAAGAACATGAAGTGCTGCTGCAACAGGCGACGGAAATGCAGCGTGGCGACGAATTCTATGACAGCCGCAGCCGCAAAATGATGGCGACGCAGGCTATCTATACCATGACTGACCGGCACGAAAGCACGCAATCCCTGCGTTCGCGGGAAGTTGAACGTCTGCTCAAAACACCAGCAGAAGAACAAAAACCGGGTGTCACTCCGGTAGCGATTACATGGCGTGAACAAACGATGCCCCTCAGGGGCGAATTGATTCGTATGGGACGAGCGCCGCAAAATGAGATTATCCTCGAGGCGAAAAATGTCTCGCGCTTTCACTGCCAGATTAAGCGTGAAAATGACCGCCTCGTGATTGAAGATTTGGGCAGTACCAACGGCACTTATGTGAATGAAGTCCGCATCAGTGAGCCGCATATGCTGAGCGTCGGTGATATTGTTCGGGTGGGGCATGAACAGATCATTTTCCACGACCACGACTGATTTTTTTGCATAACCTAAGCATCAACAAAATAGAGGGCGCAAGGATGACACAGTACGAAACATTCCCGGTTGAAGTGGCGGGCGTTAAGCGTGAACTGCGAAAATTCGAGATCCAACCGGGTGTGCAAATCGCGATTTTGAACATTCTGGGCGATACTGAGTTTGTAGAGGCCGCCGCCAAAGAACTTGCACCCCTGATTATCGCCAAGAACCCTGATGTATTGGTGACGGCTGAGGCCAAAAGCATTCCACTGGCACATGCGGTCTCGCAAAAGATGGGTAATCGTCCTTACGTGGTGCTGCGGAAGTCGCTTAAGCCCTACATGGGTGAGGCACTGCAATCTGAAACACTGAGCATCACCACAGGCGAACCGCAAACACTGTTCCTCGATGAAAAAGACCGCGAATTGATTAAAGGCAAACGGGTCGCGCTGCTGGATGATGTGATTTCGACTGGAAGCACGTTGCAAGGTATGCGGTTGATAATGGGCAAAGCTGGCGCGGAGATCGTGGCGGAAGCAGCGATTTTTACTGAAGGTGATCGTGCGGCATGGTCGAATATTATTGCGCTTGGTCATCTACCGGTGTGGGTGGATGGGAAATAAACCAAGCCCTTTCATGGCATAAGGCAGGCAAGAAATGTCCAAACGGAATTGGATTATAGGGCTGCTTGGCACACTCGGTTTATTCGGGCTAGTGCTGTTTAGCCTTCCCCAAGGCGCATCAAACGCATCAAACCAGCACCAAGATGGTTCACCATCTCCCACAATTTCGCCTACGCCGATGCAAGTGGTGGTTGAAGCGCTGAGCGCAAACGTGCGTGTTGAGCCGCGAACCGATGCTAAAAGCCTCGGATTGGTGAAGCGTGGCACGCGTCTAACCGTGTTGGGCGCAGCCTACGATAGCGGCCAAATATGGTATTTAGTGCAAACTGAAGACGATGAAGAGGCTTGGATTTCGGATGCCATTGTCCATGTGGCGGGAAATGCCGGACTCGTCCCGACGATTAACCTGACAGAATTTTTCGCCCCTACCAACACGCCGACCTCCACACCAACAAATACTGCAACGCCGACTGATACATCCACGCCGACCAACACCCCAACGAATACACCGACGAGTATGCCCTCGCCTACCAGTACCTATACGCCAACCTTTACGGCTACGTCAACGAATACACCCTCGCCGACGAGCACATACACGGCAACCAAGACATCCACACTAACGAGTACGCCAACCAACACCGCAACGGCAACGCGGCGACCCACATCGACTGCTACCAAAACACCTGTGCCGCCGACCAACACCGCAACTCGCACACCCAATAAACCGACGGCGACTGTCACACCTAAGCCACGCACATCGACCCCGACGCTGACCAAGACAGCAATCAAGTAGCGTGAGCAGCAATTAGTTAGCATGAATAGATCAGTAAAGGGCGCACCAGTTGCGTCCTTTTGTTTATAAGGGGACTCAGAATCAGGGTATACGGTAAACAACAATGATATAAGTCCCACTAATTTCAACCTGATTAAATCCCTGAAAATTAAGTGTGCCAGCAATGGGTTCACCATTACTTATCCAATTTCTCGCTATAACATAAACACTGACGGAAGTTACATCAAATGGTCCATCACCATTGTTATAAAAACCCACATCTGACGGAAAAGCCAAAATTCTATCTAATTTTTCTTGTGGCGCATCACTTAGATGATAAAGTCGATAAAAAAAATTCTCCTTAGACATACCTTGTTCATTTATAGACGGGTATGAGCCTGGATACGAAAATTGTCGATAATTCGTAACAAGCGGATAATCTTTTACTTGATCAAATGGAACATCAATCCAAAAAATCTCAGTTTTAACTTTCCAATATACACTTCGTTCCGATGTAATGTCATAGATTAATTCTGCACCCGGATACATATGAAGAGAGTTGTTTACCCGCTGTTCAACTTGTATTTTTAAGACAACATTTGGCAGAATTAAGATACAGCCTACTAATACAGTTATTATTAGACAAATCCACAATATTTTGCGATTTGATGTTCGCTTTATTTCAACTGCTGCAACACCGGACATCTAAATTACTCCCAAACCGCATCCTAAAACATCCAACAGCGGTCAATTTGACGATTACTCATCATAGACACAACGTTCATTACTCTATAAATAAGCCTAACATCATTTAGCCTTACTGAATTGATCGTCTTTATTTACGGGAGCAAACGATGTTTTACAAATCCCGACCTCACTTTTTACCAATCAATCGCAATAACCTCATCGCCATTTCGCCCATTATTTTCTTGCTGCTGCTCATCCTGTGGACGCTGGTCAATATTGGTTTAACTCCTGTAAAAGCGGCAACGCCTTTGGCAGCACCTTTCGCGGTGGTGAAGCGAGCGAGTGCGAATATAAGGCGTGGGCCGGGGATGCAATATGGCATCTTCGGCACGGTCAGAAAAGGGGCAGTGCTGCCCATATTCGGACAGTACATCAATACCTTCGGGGAACACTGGTACAAAACCTATCTGCGGGCCTTTGGCGATGCGTGGGTTTCGGGAATGGTGGTGGAGATTAGCCCTGCAAACGCGAATATTCCGACAGTGGGTTTGGACTCGACCAGTGCGGAAGGTACATCTATACCCGCAACGGCTGAGCCGCAAGTGAACAATTCCAGTTCAAGTAGCAACTCCAATTCCGGCGGGAACAATCCGCCGCCATCACAGCCTACTTCAGCGCCACCTCAGACAACGCCTGAAGTTAGCGGATGAGGTGAAAACATAACTTACAAGTCATCAGCGTGGATACACGGCCAAAACTGCCGGAACCGAATCGATGGAACCCACAACGGTTTCGGATGCTCCACCGGTTTTAACGACCATCATGGTTGAGCGTCCACCATCAAGGTTAAAGGCTGTGACGATGTTCATATCAGTGGTGGGTAAGTAGGCGCTGAGGTCACGGAGCGTCAAACCTAAAACAGGTGTTGCCAAGAGGATAATGTGTCCGGCGCTATCCTGAGCGACAACCGTGCGCCGTGTGGTACGGTCTTGAATATTGTCAGTGAAGGCGGCAAGGCCATCCAACACCAGCATCGGGAAGGCTTGTACGGCTTGTTCCACCGCTTCTCCTTGATAAGGTGTTCGTAGATTAGCACGGATGCTTGGCTGCCCGTTTTGAACGAGAAATGTACCGCCACGATCGGTATACGAATGACCATAAACAACACCATCCGCAATCAATAATCCAAGCGCGACATCTGACGGATCGAAATAATTGGCGTTCACAAAAGCCACGGCTTGCGGCAGCGCCATTGCCCATTCGGTAGTGGTAAAAGCCTGCCCCGGTTGATAATGAGCGCGAAAGGTGTATTGTGAGGGGTCAATGCGCAAGGCAACCATACGTGTGACAGGATTCAAAGGATCAGGATCATAGCTCCGGCGTTCAAGGCCGGGGGCAATCTTTTGCCAGCCATTATCCGGTGTGCTGGTCGGCAGTGGAATAGGGGTTGATATTGGTTGTAAAGTGAACGAAAAACATCCGCCTAACAGCGAGGCCACAAACGTGAAAAGTATGAATTTGGTTAGGTGCAAGGAATTTCCTCTAATATTAACGAAAATGTTGCGACTTTAAATTCCGATTAGGTATACTGAACGTCGTCACACAATTACAAGTTAAATGAACACATCGCTGTTCCCTATAGGTTTGCAGTAAAGGTTCAACATGGTTGGAACTGTGGATATTGATTTTACCAAATACAGTGCGCTGGCGGTGGAAGATGATGTCGGCGGTATGGCAATCATCGGTGTTATGATGCGCTATTTAGGTATGCAGTCGTATATGAATGGAACCGGCGAAAGTGTGGTCGAGTTGGCGCTGGCGATGAAGCCACGCCCGAATATCATCTTTTTGGATCTCAATTTGCCGAAGACCACCGGTTATGACATCTTGAAGAAAATCCGCAAAGAACCGCAACTGGCGAAAGTGTTGATCGTGGCGGTGACTGCTCAAGATGCCGATACCGAAATTCCCAAGTGTATGGCAGCAGGGTTTGATGGCTTCATCGGCAAGCCGATCAGCCGGTCACGCTTCCCACGCCAACTGCGCCGCATCCTCAGCGGCGAACCGGTATGGGAAACATACTAACGCGAGCCGAAGAACAGCAAGAGGTTACGGTCCTTCAATACCGATATAGGTCGTCAAGCGGCCTCCAAAGACCAAGTAACAGCAAAATAATGTAACTCACCAAACGCTTATCCAAATATGGCTCATACCCCCAATTATGAGGGGGGCATGTAGCTGTTGCCTTATGATATAGTGCTGCCATATCTGGCTAATTGATGACCTGTGTAAGTGATTTTGGCAAACCAATTTCGGTCAGCCGACATCCCATCTTTGTTCAGAGCCAATCCATCCTTGCATTGACGAATGCAAACATGGATAGACCCTCAACCATCATGGAGATGTCGGCTTTTTTGTTACACCTCAAACCAGATTCAAGTAACTGTATGAAGACAATTTGGAAGGAATTTTGAATGGCGCTAGAAGAAGCGACACTTAATCAAAAAGTCACTGGAGCGGTATCAAACGCGGTGATATGGCATACACAAGAGGCTGCAAGTGTACTGCAACAATTGACCGTCAAAACCGATGAAGGTTTGGATACCAACACCGTCGTCAAACGAGTTGAAAGCTATGGCACCAATGAACTCGTCGAAAAAGGTATCACCAGCCCGTGGGCAATTCTGTGGGAGCAGTTGACCAATCCGCTGGTGCTGCTACTGCTGCTGGCGGCAGGTATTTCGCTGGTGCTGGGCAAAGTGGACAGCGTCATCGCGATTATGGCAATCGTCATATTGAACGCGGTGCTGGGTGTATTCCAAGAATACCGCGCTGAGCAGGCGATGGCGGCACTCAAGAAAATGGCCGCGCCGTTAGTGCGGGTGCGACGTGAACACAAGGTCATCGAGATTGCCTCACGCGAACTTGTGCCGGGTGATATGGTGCTGTTGGAAGCGGGCAACATCGTTCCGGCGGACGCGCGTATTACCGCATCCGCCAATCTACAAGTACAAGAGGCTTCGCTCACAGGCGAATCGCAACCGGTCGAGAAATCAACGGCAGCTTTGCGCGGCGATGATATTCCATTGGGCGACCGTCATAATATGTTGTATATGGGAACAGCGGTAACCTATGGGCGTGGTGAAGCGGTCATCGTTGAAACGGGGATGAAAACCCAACTGGGACACATCGCAGAGCTGATCCAATCAGTTGAGGGCGAGATTACCCCGCTGCAACGCCGCATCAATGAGTTAGGGAAGGCGCTGCTAATTTTGGCTCTGGCGGTGATGGCGATTGCATTCCTTATCGGATTGACAACAGGCGATCCACTCGATTTGGTGCTGCTGAACGCGGTGGCGATTGCGGTGGCCGTTGTACCCGAAGGTTTACCAGCAGTGGTCACAGTGGCACTGGCTTTAGGCGCACAACGGATGCTGCGGCGTAAGGCTTTGATCCGCAAGCTGACAGCCGTGGAAACGCTGGGTTCTGTCACCACGATTTGCTCGGATAAAACGGGTACGCTGACCGAAAATAAAATGACGGTCACAATCGTGGACATCGCAGGTCGGAGTGCCACGATTGACGAAGTGATCAAACGCAGCCAGAGCCTTAGTACGATGAATGGCAGCGCATCGCCGGAACCGCAGGATACCGCCCAAGCCCTTTTGTTGGCGGGTAACACCTTAGCCAACGACGCGATATTGGAAGGGAACGCGGAGACCGGTTTCAGAGCAGCAGGTGATCCGACTGAAGGGGCTTTAGTGGTCGCAGCAGCCCGCTTCGGTATCGAAAAGCCGCACCTCGACCAACTTTTCCCGCGCGTGGGCGAAGTACCTTTTTCATCTGAACGTAAGCGTATGTCGACTATACATCAACTCAACGGGACGGTCACGCCGGAAGCGGGCATCGCGCGTTACCTCAAACAATTCATGACACAGATCAACAGCCAGTACATCACTTTTACCAAAGGCGCAGTAGACAGCTTGCTGGAAGTGTGTGATCGAGCGTGGGTAGATGGTGAAATCGTGCCGATGACGGCTGAGATTCGGTCACGTATCGTAGATGCCAATAACCAATTGGCGAAAGACGGTCTGCGTGTGTTGGGGATGGCGATCCACCGGATCGCAGAACTGCCGAAAAAATGGACACCAGAAGAAGTCGAAAAAGGCATGGTGTTCGTGGGCATGGAAGGCATTATCGACCCGCCGCGTCCTGAAGTACGGGATGCAGTTGCCAAGTGCCGCACGGCAGGTATCCGCCCGGTGATGATTACCGGCGACCATCCATTAACGGCGCTAAACATCGCGCGGGATTTGGGCATCGCTACCGATAAAGATACGGCGATGACCGGGCAGGAACTCGACAAACTCACTCAGGCAGAACTGGAAGATGTGGTCGAACGTGTGCCGGTTTATGCCCGTGTTTCGCCGGAAAACAAATTGCAAATTGTGCAAGCACTCCAGAATAAGGGTCATGTGGTGGCAATGACGGGCGACGGCGTGAACGATGCCCCTGCCCTCAAGCGGGCGAATATCGGTGTGGCGATGGGTATTACGGGTACGGCAGTTTCGAAAGAAGCGGCTGATATGGTGATCGTGGATGACAACTTCGCCACGATTGTGAGCGCGGTGGAAGAAGGCCGCACGATTTACGACAATGTCCGACGCTTCGTGAAGTACCTGATGGCGAGTAATACGGGCGAACTGTTCGTACTGCTGGCGACGCAGTTGATTCCGGGCATGGGTATCCCTTTAACCACACTGCAAATCTTGTGGATGAACCTGATTACCGACGGTATCCCGGCGTTGGCGTTAGGTGTCGAACAGGCAGAACGCGGTAGTATGAACCGTGCCCCTTATGCGCCGAACGAGAGCATCTTCGGGCGTGGACTGGCGCGGCATATCGTGATCGTCGGTATCCTGTTGGGTGTAAGTGGACTGGCATTGGGACTTTGGGCATTCCACAACTTTCAAAACGGTGTGCCAGATTTCGCAGCGAACACATGGAATACGATGGTCTTTTTCTTCCTGACGGTTGCCCAAATGGGACACGCTTTGGCGCTGCGATCACACCGCGAATCAACGTTTACCATTGGCTTTACGGGTAACAAACTGTTGTTGGGCGCGGTGGTTGTGACTATCATCCTGCAAACGGCTGCGGTTTACTTACCCTTCTTCAACCGCGTATTTAACACCACACCGCTGACGGCTTCTCAACTGCTGATTTGTATTGTCCTCAGCACGATTGTATTCTGGGGTGCCGAGATCGAAAAGTGGATGGTGCGGCGTGGTTGGCTGTCATAAGTTTTCATAACGGCGATGATGGGCGTACAAGTTTACGTCCATCATTTCCCAACCTATCCGCTTTTCTCACTATGATTCGCAAAATGCACATTCTTCTGCACAAATTGCAATACTTCCGCTGAAGTGTGCGGCGGATGTGAGGGAGCAATCCGCTG
>JACDGI010000945.1 GCA_013821665.1 Anaerolineae bacterium | reverse complement strand
GCGGCATGGTCGAATATGCGGGCAACTTTATCCGTCCGCAGCCGCAGACCGCGCCGGATGTGCCGATCAACCATACCGATGTGCCACCCTACGGGATCAACACCTTTTTGCAGCAAGAAGTCGAAGTCGCCAAGCGCGACCGCAGTTTGCAAATGATCGCGGATGCCGGTTTCAAAATGATCAGGCAGCAGTTCCCGTGGGATGACATTGAAATCAGTGGACGTGGTGATTTCACCGACCGCCGTAATGATCTCAACGGTGATGGGGTCATCGACGACAAAGATGCGGTTTCGGCATGGACTAAGTACGACAACATCGTTGATCTGGCTGATAAATACGGTATCCAAATTCAGGCGCGGCTGGATAATCCACCCAAGTGGACGCGCGCCAATCCTGACGCGGGTGATAAAGCCCCGCCCGATGATTATCAGGACTTCGTGAATTACGCTGTCGCCGTTGCTAAACGCTATCAAGGCCGCATCCGCTACTATCAAATTTGGAATGAGCCGAACGCCAACGACGAATGGGGAAAGCAGCCGGTCAATCCCGAAGCGTATACAGATTTGCTCTGTCGCACCTACAAAGCACTCAAGGCAGTTGATCCTAATTTGGTCGTGATTAGCGGGCCACTTTCGCCCACCGTTTCGCTGACCGACCACAGCCTTAACGATTTTATCTTCCTGCAACGGATGTATGACGCGGGTGCGAAAGACTGCTTTGATGTCATGTCGGCACAGGGCTACGGCTTTTTCAGCGGCCCAACCGACCAGCGAATGCGCCCCATGACGCTGACTTATGCCCGTAACATCTACATCCGTGACATTATGGTTGCCAATGGGGATGCCAACAAAGCCATCTGGATTAGCGAGGCCGCGTGGAATCCGCAGCCAGACGATCCCGCGAATATCGACGCGAGTGGTTCGTTCGGCATCGTCACCGAGGATCAAGCCGCGCGTTATATGCCGCTGGCTTATCAACGTGCCCAAGAAGAATGGCCTTGGATCGGCAACATCTCGTATTGGTTCTTCAAACGGCCTTCTGACTACGAGAAAGGCCAAGCCTTCTACTACTTCCGCATGGTCGAGCCAGACTTCACACCCTTACCTGTCTACGACTCCATGAAGCAGTACATCACCTCGCAAAAACCTATGTTGTATGCAGGAGTCCATCAAGTTGAAAGTTGGGCAGTCACTAAGTCTGCGGACGAGAAACTTATGGATGCTGACGGCGCGGAGTTTGGGAAAGCAGTTGAGACAAAGGGGATAGATTTTACGGCATATGGGACTGACGTGATTATTCGTTTTAGGGGCAATAATCGGATACTTTTTGACACATTCGACCAAACCAATTTGGCGATTGTAAAATCTAATGACAAAGAAACATATACTGTTAGTTGTCTGCTGGTAGGAGCCTTTTGCCCTTTAGAGAGAGGCCATTCATTTATCAGCAATGGATGGAATAATGTTGTGATCGCGCATTCCTTTTGGCCAAACACATATTATGTTGGTCAATATGCAGATGCAACATTCCAAATCGACTCTATCACCGTTCTTGACCGTACCGTGCAAAATATTCTCCCGATAGCAGCCTGTTTGATTGGCGTTTTCATCATCACACTCTATGTTATCGTCAGCGCGTGGCGGGAGCGCAGGAAGGCATGAATACACTTCAACGCAAAGACGCAAAGACGCAAGGTCGCAAAGCCATTGCACCCTCTGTGTCTCTGAGTCTTTGTGCCTCTGTGTTAATAATCCTATTGGCCGCAGCGCTGCGATTTCATAACCTCAGCGCACAATCGTTATGGAATGACGAAGGCAACGCCTACGTACAGGCTACCCGAAACTTTGCCGACATCGCTTCCAATGCTGCCCGTGATATTCACCCACCCGGTTATTATTGGCTGCTGGCTGTTTGGCATGATCTCGCCGGAAGCAGCGAAGTTGCCCTGCGAGCGTTTTCTACTCTCGCTAGCATCCTGAGCGTGGCCTTTACATTCGCTATCGGCAAACGACTCTTTAACCCTGTCGCCGGATTAGCCGCCGCGATGCTGGTGGCACTCAACACCTTCAGTATTTACTACGCGCAAGAAGCTCGTATGTATGCCCTGTTAGCACTGTGGGCTTCGGCGGGTATGTGGGCGCTGGTACAGTTAGTTGCAAGTTACAAGTCGCAAGCTAGGGGTTTGCCTAAAGCGTACCTACACTCAAGCAGATTTAGATGGGGGCTGGTTCTCGCCCTCATCAATGCGGCTGGATTGTATACGCAATATGCTTACCCTTTTATTATGTTGGCTCAGGGTGTGATTTTTCTGTTGTGGCTGATCTTCAATTTCACGTTTCGGGCGCAGCGTGCTACACCCCTACAAGATATAACGGGTGGGATAAATCCCGCCCCTACACTCGGTACTCGCTACTCGATACTGATTAATTATGTTGCCTCCAACCTGCTTACCATTCTTCTCTTTCTGCCGTGGCTGCCGACCGCATTACGCCAAGTGACCCAATGGCCGAGTACCGGCACGCCCATCCCCGCTGCTGAAGCGCTGGGTATCATTGGCGGCTGGTTCACACTGGGTGTCACCTACGAATTCGTCCCGAACGCGGTCAATTACCTGCCCTTCGCACTGCTGATA
>JACDGI010000944.1 GCA_013821665.1 Anaerolineae bacterium | reverse complement strand
GCTTATTCCTACCGAGCCGAAACCCAAGGCGATTATGACTTATGTGGAAGAAAACCCTGAACTCCAGCAAATGTATAAGAATAATAGCGAGATCAAAAAGATTGTTGATGTGGCTATACATCTACAAGGGGTCAACCGTCATGTCTCCACCCATGCGGCAGGGGTTATCGTGGCGGATAAACCACTGGTTGAATATTTACCGCTGCACCGCCCAACAAAGGTCGAAAAAGAAGATGGGGAAGGGAAGAATGAAAACCCCCTCAAAGCGGTTACGCAATTTCCGATGGAGACTTGTGAGTCCATCGGTTTGCTGAAGATCGACTTTCTCGGTCTTTCGACGTTGACCATTATGCGCAAAGCCTGTGATCTGATCGAGCGTTATCACGGTATCAAATTCGAGTTAGATAACATTCCTTATCGCCCGACGGACGATCCCGAAGTCAACCGCAAGCTGAAGGCATCATTCGAGTTGATGGGGCGCGGCGAAACAGTCGGTATCTTCCAAGTTGAAGGTTCGGGAATGCAGCAAATGCTCCGCGATATGCGCCCGACCAAGTTCGAACATATTATCGCTGCGGTCTCTCTCTACCGCCCCGGCCCGATGGAATTTATTCCCACCTATAACAAACGTTTGCGTGGTGAAGAAGAAATCGAATATCGTCATGAATTATTGCAACCGATATTAGAAGAAACTATGGGAATCATAGTTTATCAGGAACAGTTGATGCAGGTTGCAGGTAAATTATTTGATTATGAACTTGGTGAAGCCGATCTCATGCGTCGCGCGGTTTCCAAGAAAAAAGAGAAGGATCTGAAGAAGCATCGTGATATTTTTCTGGAGCGCGGGCCAAATCACGGGCTTGATGAGGGAACAATCAATCTCATATTTGACGACATCGAATTCTTTGCCAACTATGGCTTCAACAAATCGCATGCAGCAGACTATGCGGTTATCACATGCCAAACGTCGTATTTAAAGACGCATTATGCCGCCGAGTATATGACTGCGCTGCTTTCGGTTCACCGTGACGACATTACAAAGATCACCACATTCCTCGGTGAATGCCGCCGCTTGGGTATTCCCGTGCTGCCGCCGGACGTGAATTACAGCGCGGTTGACTTCGATATTCAAAAGCAGCCGAGTGGCGTGCGTGGCATCCGATTCGGTCTCGTGGCGATCAAAAATGCAGGCGAGAACGCATTGATGCCAATCATCAGAGCGCGTGAAGAAGGTGGGCCTTTTGATAGTCTGGAAGAATTTTGCCGCCGTGTCGATTTGCGACAGGTACAAAAACGGACACTGGAAAGCCTGATTAAAGTTGGTGCGTTAGATGCGTTCGGCATCCGCTGGCAGTTAGCAGACCCCGGTTCTATCGAGCGCATGGTCAACTTTAGTATTGATTATCATCATGCGAAAGAAATCGGACAGATGAGCATGTTCGGCGAAAGTACCGGCATGTCGGATAAATTATCATTGAACGATGCCAAAGAAGTGCCTGAACGCGATATGCTCAATTGGGAAAAAGAACTGCTCGGCTTATACGTCAGTGGTCGTCCAGTGGATAAAGTGCGTGATTTGCTGGCGCGTGCCAACAATACCTCTGATGTAGCGGTGATTAAGCAGCCCGAATCCAATAGGCACGGCAAGAAGGTGGCTGTTGCCGGTGAAATTGTGTCCGTCCGCAAACTTGTCACCAAAAATGGCGATATGATGGCTGTGTTTAACATGGAAGATTGGCACGAAAGTGCTGAATCAATTGATGTGGTGTTGTTTCCGCGTAGCTGGCAAAAGTTTGGCGAACTCATTGTCGAAGGCAACGTCATTATGGTCGGCGGTGAACTCGATACCTCGCGTGGTGATCCACAGGTTAAAGCTGAAACGGTCATTCAAGATTTTAAGATTACGATACCCGCAGACGAAGTGGGCGCATCCCGGATTAGTGCTGAAACGCCTGACTGGGCATTAGACAATGAACCAGATAGCGATCTAGATATGCCTGTTCCCGCACTGGTGGGTGTGATGGAAGAAGAACCAGTCGCCATGATTGCTCCGGCTACGCAAGGCGCGGCTGCCGTCCGTACGCCAATAGTCGAGCCGCAGATGCCGGTTATGACGCGTGAACAGAGCAGCGTGGATTGGATGAACGCCGAGTCGCCCGATCTTGCAGGTTTGGATGATCTGCCGCCGCTCGATGATGAATTTAAGGTACAACCGGAACGTTGGATGATGATTTACTTCCAACGCTCGGAAGATGCCGAGAAAGATCGCCGTCGTCTGCGCCGCTTGCATGGCATATTGACGGCTTACCCCGGTAAAGATCGTTTTAGCATCGTCCTTGAAGATGCTAAACAGTCTTTTAAAATGGAATTCCCAAACGACACGACGGCTTATTGTGACGATTTAGTGAGTGATTTATTGACGATTGTAGGAGATGCACACAATATTGAGCTGTTTGATCGTCCAGAATAAGGCTGAAATTTAACATAATTTTCGCTACAATAGATGCGGTTCAACGCTCAGGTTAACGCATCCAACAGACGAACTCCGTGTTTTTGCGTATGGGGTTAGGTCGTCGGGCGAGTAGGGGTATATCAGGTTATGAAACGTGTGGCAGTAATGACGAGTGGTGGCG
>JACDGI010000158.1 GCA_013821665.1 Anaerolineae bacterium | reverse complement strand
CGGCGCAGCATATAGAGGCCCGCAGATGGTCGAAGGCAAAACATATCTGGTCAGATTGGGGTCTTTTACTTGATGGATTTGCAGTTCATCTGACTTCAGTGCCCACAAAGCAACATCAGCGGCTGATTTCACGTACTGATTCTGGCCGGTGGAAAGTGCTTGCGACAAAGGCGAAACAATCTCCGAAAAAGAAGCCTGTAGAATCGGCGTGCCCTGCATAAAAAAGCTGATCGAAGAACTACCACATTGATAGCTAAAGAAGGCCGCGCCCGGTCCCTGCTGCGCGGCGGCAACAGCCGGCAACAGGAGCACCAGAAAAGTCACAGTGAGGAACGAAGCACGTAGTCGGTTTAGAGTGGTCAAGATTATCTCACTTATATGAGAAGGCAAACCCGCGAGTTTGCCTTCATCATATTACGTCAATTACGGTGAACCGAAAGCAGTACCTGAGGCAAAACCACCAAAGAACGACGCGACCTGAACAAAAGCGTTCGAGCCAAACGGCGTGCCGATAGAGGTGGCAAACGCTGCGGCCGGGCCACTGGTGAACACCGTCGAGAGCGACGATGAGACCGGGGTGAACGCGGTTGCAGAGGCAAAGCCGTTACCAATTGAACCTGCTTGCGTGTAGGCAATGGGGCCAATCGATTGAGCGTAGCCAAAGGCAGCGCCAAAACCCGATGTTGACGCGGTCGCAGTTGCCTGCGCGTTGACAACCATCGGAACGATTGCCAGTGATAGCATCCCAACCAGCAGGAAGAGCGCAACAACTTTACGCCCTCCACGGAGCATCCCCGACTGTACACTAAACAAACCTAAGTTCCTCACAGTGTGTCTCCTTGTACCTATTCTTACCGTAAAAACGCAGATAACAAAATGTTATCTGTGTTTGAAGTGTAACAGAATTGCAACACTTCAGTCAATCACCCCGAAGAAGATTCGTTAGAAATGATTAAAAATCATAACAAAATCTACTTACAGATTGTTACACTAATGTCAGCAAAACGAGGAATTTAGATAAGTTCGTCACGAAAGCCAAATGGATTTTGACGTGCAATCTTTTTGGACTTGCCGCCGTTGTTGCTTAAACCAATGGGACGACGGTCACGCAAGAAGTCGTTACCCGCCCTTAATTGGCGCATCAGGCTATCAATCGACTGCTGGAGAAATTCGAGGGTGACTTCGGTACGATGCTCATGGGCAGCCAGCATTCGGGCATGAAGGGCGGCCTCGCGGACAAAAGCACCGGGTTGGTCGATGAGTTGTTGGACGACAGCGACATGATCTTCGCGCCATTGATCAGCCATATAGTGGCGCAGCATTTGCTCGGCTTGTTGATCGTCTTGAATGGTCGGGATAACAAAAATACGATCCAACCGTCCGGGGCGCTTGGCGATGCGCTCATCAATGACTTCGGGGTAATTGGTGGTGGCTAGTAAAAGCGCACCTTCAGGATTGTTGGGCGATTCGACCCCGTCCAGTACGTTGAGAACGCGGGCTTTATCATCCCCTTGAAGGTAGGCATCAATTTCCTCTACGATGAGCAGCACCGGATAACGGGCAGCCGTAACCGCTTGCAACGCACGCTGAATTTTCTCAAATGACGCGCCATCACGATCTGAGCCGGAGACATAAACCACAATGCGCCCATGACTGATGGCGAGTTTTGCCATCGCCGCGCAAAGCATGGTTTTACCGGTACCGGGCACACCTGCCAAAAGCAGTTTGCGGAACGGCGCGAGTTTAAGCTGGCGATAAATATCCACACCCTTTGTGAAAAAGGCTTCCATATCGTCGGCCAGATCACTCTTCAGCTCATCGGGCAGAATTACGTCATCCCAATCAACAGTTGGGTCAAAAAAGGCATCAGTACCGCCGATGATATAGACATCACGACGACGGCGAATACGTGGACGTACAGCACGCGCACAGGCAAATTCGAAGGCTGCCCACGTTTCCAATTTATCAGTGGGAACTACGGCAATGGCCGTTAAATCTTGCACATCATCGTCGAAGTAGGAACTGGCGTAAATGATTTCGAAGGGGTCTTCATTTTCCTGCGAGAATTTGAAGGCATAAGCACCGGCAGTCGAGGTCAAAACCATCTTTTTGCCGCGTGTGCCATAGTCACTAATGGGGACAATCACAGGACAATCGAGAGCTTGGAGGCCATCATAACGCGCTTTGCCACGCAGCTTACGCCCCGCACGAATCTGATTCTGGGCAATCATATTGCTGCATTCGGCTGAAGCCCAAATCGTCACATATTTACGACCCGGCCAACGCTCTTCCCAAACCCCTTTTGCCCACTCGACCAGACGTTCATACTGCATAGCTTGCTGCGATGCTCCTCAATTAGACACTCGTCTTGATACCATTATGATATTTGCGTGAAATTGGGATCATATTAAACAAGTATCATAAAACACGAGGAAATCATTCATTCTTTGAGGCCATTATAGTTCGTTTTTAGAATTTCGGTAGGGTACTTGCGGGAACGCTTATTTGTCGGGAGAATTAGAATAACAGCCTTTTGAAGACTGCATTAAAAAGAAACTCTACCGAGGTAAACATGACCACAGCCTATATTACCCATCCTCGTTATACCGAACATCATCTGGCGGGTCACCCTGAACATGCGGGACGGATACGCGCTGTTTGGACAGAACTCGACAAGACAGGCTTAAGTACACGGATGCAGAAAATTGATGCGCCAGCGGTGGCTGAAGAATGGATATTAAATGTCCACACGCCCAAATATCTCGAATTATTACACTGGATCGAACAGCATCCGCCGCAGACGGGCGTTCATCATTTAGACCCCGACACCTACGCCGGAGCAACATCATTTGAGATTGCCAAACTCTCGGCTGGTGGCGTGGTACAAGCCGTCGATGAAGTACTAAGTGGACGCGTGAACAATGCCCTAGCAGCGGTGCGTCCGCCGGGACATCATGCGATGCCAGACCATGCGATGGGATTTTGTCTGCTGGGGAATGTGCCGATTGCAACACGGTATGCCCAAAAACAATTCGGCATCGAACGAGTGATGATTGTGGATTTTGATGTGCATCATGGGAATGGCACCGAAGCCATGTTATATGACGATCCCACTACCCTGTTTATATCCTCTCATCAATATCCATTTTATCCGGGAACAGGTGCGCTGACGGACACCGGTACCGGCAAAGGAACCGGTTATACAATCAATATTCCGCTGGCAGCAGGACATGGTGACAACAGCTATGCAGCATTTTATGAGCAAATCATTTGGCCGGCGGCGGAACGATTTAAACCGGAACTGATCATTGTCTCAGCGGGGTTTGATGCCCATTGGCTCGACCCGATTGCGGGCATGCGGCTGACACTGACCGGCTATGCTCACCTGACGCGCGAACTCATCAAAATGGCGGAAAAGTTTTGTGATGGCAAGATTGTGTTCGCAATGGAAGGCGGCTACAACCTAGATGCGCTGAGTCACGGGATGGCGAATGTTGCTTATGCGCTGCTGGGAGATGACGCGGTTAGTGATCCACTTGGACTGCCGAGAGATCAACGTGAACCGGATGTAAAGCCGCTTATTAACCAGCTAAAACAGATTCATGGCTTCTGAAGGTTATCTAGCTTTTCAGCCGAAGGGGCTGTGGCTTCTTTTGCCTCTGACTTGGAAAACCGTCGGATGATGACCAAAACAGCCCAGATAATGAGTGTGGCACCGAGCGCGAGGAGCCATGCACCGACTCCAACCGTCATGCCGACGGCTGCGGTCGCCCAAATACTGGCCGCTGTTGTCAGGTGATTGGTTTGCCCTTTACGCTGAATAATTGTTCCTGCACCGAGGAAGCCAATGCCGACGACAACCTGTGCAGCCACGCGCCCGGTATCGCCTTGAAAAGCGTGAGTGGATAAGGCCGTAAAAAGGCATGAGCCAACCGCGACTAAAATATGGGTACGCAATCCAGCGGGCTGGCCACGATGCTCACGATCCCAGCCGATCAGCGTGGCTAAGAATGCGGCAAGCAATAATTGCAGGATAACGATGGCTTGATCAAAAAGCGTCATAAGTAAGCATTATCTTTCGCAACAGCCATTATCTAAACTATTTCGTTCGAAAAGCCTACTGCGGCGAGGCTGGGATGTCAAATGGGGAAATAAAATCAGGGCGATGGTTACGCCCTGATTATCAGTAGACAAATGTGGTGAATTACTTCGCTTTTTCGATATTGTCGCGGAGGGTCTGGAGTTGGTTAAGGTGTGCGCGTAAAGCCGAGTTCTGAGCCGCATAACGCTGTGCCAAAACTTCAAGCCGGCTGTAGATGGGTATCAAGACCTGTTGACCATATTGGCTCAGGCGGCTGCGTTCTTTCTGGGTCAATTCGTCAAGGGAGGTGTGATACGACTTTTGAAGCTCGTCGATGCGCTTGTGCAAATCCTTTTTGGTGTCGTTGACTACGCCACGATAATAACGCCACGCGTAATAGCCACCGCCCAATAAAGCCGGTGCGCCCACAATAAAAGCGGGCAGCACCAGCGGGAAAGTACCGGCAAAAATTCCACCCACTGGTGCAATCGCCAACAAAACGAGAAGAAGGCCACCGATACTGGCAAGAACGCTAGTGGTAAAACCCGCGCTGTTGGTCTCAAAAATATCCTGCATTTCGGTGACGATTTTGCCTGTTGAGTAGGTTTTTAGCTCAGATTCGGCCATACGAATCGCATCTTGTAGGGCTTCGCGCTGCTCGGCGTAGATCCCTGCGTCTAGGCCACTGATTTCCTGTTCCATCAACTCACGTAGCTGGTTAAGACGTTCGATGACGCTGCGCCAATAAAGGCGACTGCTATCCACTACAGCATTGATATAGCCATTCGTGGCATCAGCGATATCACGCAAGGCGCGACCAACCACGACTTCTTGGAATTCGGCTTGCAGTACTTCACGCTTAGGGGTACGACCCACTTTACGGATCGACAGATTAGTGTCGATGAAGTTCATGCCACGCATCCGCATCCCTTCAAAGACTTTATCGACCTCGGCACGGGCGGCCTTTAGCTGCCCTTCCAAGCCAAGCGACTGCTGTTCAAGTTCGCGCTGAACGTCCTTCACTTTGGTGGTATCCGTGCTGACCAAATCGGCCTTGCGTTGAATACCCGTCTGTGCGGAATTGACGAGATGGTTCGCCATATCCAACTGCGCCAGCAATTTTTGCTGGGCTGGTGGTGCCTCATTGAGCACGCCACGTAAATGGGCGCGAACGGCATCAATGCCACCGGGATCGCCAACAACAGCACCATCTTTTTTGGCGTTCAGGCTTTCGCGTGCAGACACCATAAACATCAATGGGCGCATATCGAGCAATTCGGATGCTTGCTGCTCGATGAAGCGACGCACTTCAACCTGTTCTTTGGGCTGAAGCAAGTCAATCTGGTTGACAACCAGAACTATCTTTTTACCGTATTTTTTCGCTAGGTCGAGATAGGTGCGCTCGGTTTCGGCAAAGGCACGCTTGGCCGAAATGACGAAAATCACCAAATCACTGCGATGCAAAAAGGATTTAGCAGTGCTTTCATGTTTGGCGAAGATTGAGCCGGTACCGGGGGTGTCGACTAAGGCCACACCGGGCGCACCCGTGTTGGGATGTGACCATTCGCGGATGTCATCCTCACGCATAGTCGGCTTACGATCCATATCACCGTAGTGAATCAGTTCGATGGCTTCGGTGGTCGGTGTAATACCGGTCGGCAGTAAGTTATCTCCCAGTAAGGCATTGATAAATGATGATTTACCGGCGTTGAATTCACCGATGATGACCACCAAAAAGAACATATCACGCAGGTCATGGGCGACATCTAAAAGGCGTTGGCGGTCTTCCTGCGCCGCATCACCCATATCTGCAAGTGTTGATCCAATATCTGTCAGCAGGCGAATTTCTTCTTCGCGCAATGCTGCCAGCGTTCCATCCAGCGTATTGAGCATGGTCAATATATACGACCTCTCTATCCGAGAATACCCTTTTTACCCATTTTGGCGAGTGCCGTTTCGATACTCACCATTTCATGTTCAGCGGCCTGCAATTTTGCAAGTTGTTCAGTTTGGATTTGCGTCTGTGCGCCAATGAGCCGTGTGAGCGGTTGAATGGCATCATGACGCAAACGCATCCCATAATCAATTTGCTTATCAGCAGCACGGGAAAGCGCATCAATGTAACGTCCGCGCAGTTTCAGAATCCGATTGGTGAAGCCCGTCTGCAAAATACGTCCACGCAGAGGCATGTACAACAAGGCCAATAGCCCTAGACCAATTAGAACGATCAATAGAACGATTTTGGATTGCGAGTCGGTAATTTGAGTACCAAGTGCCACAATACCAAAAATAATCAACAATATTTCAAAGACCGTGAGATATAGCATGGAGTTGCGTAAGATTTGCTCCAAGCGTCCGGTTTCATCCTGACGGGCTTCATCTTCGATGGCTTCCAAAGTAGGACGCACATCTTGAAGGGTGCTGCGGTCATATTTGATGGGGGCTTGAACGCTGCCGATTACTTTACCGCTAATAGACGATGGAAGTGTCTCAATTTCCTTGCGGGCATACTTCACTAGATCGTCAATATCTTGAATATCTTTCCCTTCGAGGCGCGGCGGCAATTTATCGGCAACGACTGGCAGTTCGCGAACCGGATCAAAGGCCTTGTGCTGCTCGAAAGCCACATTGGTATATGAAGCACTACGCCGGAAGATACGTGATAATCCAATGAGTTCAACGATGCCGCCCCAAAGTGAGCGAAAGGCATTATTAAAACGGAATGTATCCTGAATGGCTGCGCTGCCGCGCAAAGCGATGGCATCAAAATGTTCGGTGATTTCGGTATTAATATCGCGAACCGATTTATCTTGATCGCGCTTTTGGGCGGCTAACTGCTGCTCGATATTAGCCGTAATACCTTGATATTGGTCAAGTGCCGATTGGTTCGTCCGTACGGCGGTCAGCGCATTTTGATTGACGTTTTTGGCAATCTGAAGTGGCGTTTGCAACTTCTGGCGCAAACGGGCCACGTCATTGAGTTGATCGTCGAGATACTCTTCGATGCGACTGAGGCCAGACGCTTTCCACGCCAACTTATCCAGTTCACCGTTGTGACGAGCCGCCATCCCCTGCTTGGCTGACACCAACCAGACATCCGGTTTGAAACCGAGACGTGCCTGACTTTGATCTGTGACATAATCACGAACCGTTTCGGTCTCTTCAGGTGACAGCAAATCAGCCTGATTAATTACCAGAATGACCTTTTTGCCATATTCCTTGAGCTGCTGGATGTATTCGAGGTTACTAGCGGTCATGGCTTGCGTTGCCAGCATGACCACAAGCACTACATCCGCATTATGCAGAAATTGGCGCGTTATTTGTTCATGCTTTTGGAAGATGGACTCAAGACCGGGGGTATCGACCAGACTCACCTTCTGAAGCAGCGGTGCCGGATACAAAAGTGTATCCGCGCCATTACCACCGCTCAGACGCTGCGTTTGTTCACCCCATCGCAAAATCGTAATTTTGTCGGTGGTGGGAACAGGCCCGATGGTCAACAGTTCTGGCTCTCCAAGGAGCGCATTAATGATGCTTGATTTACCCGAATTAAAGGGACCAACCAAGACAATCAAAAAAGGATGATCGGCATGGAACATCGCATCACGCATTTGTCCCAATCGCTCGTCACCCAAATTGTCAACTTTGGGAAGAACTTCTAACAAGTCCGTAATCAGTTCGTATTCACGGCGACGGATTGTTTCATATTCAGTCGCCAGTTTGGATTCAACGTTTACCAGTGCCAAGTAGCATCACCCTATTCTACTGAACAAGCCGATATGTACTTTGTTTGTTATACTACACTGCACAAAAGCAGAGTGTACTCCGCTATAGCAAAGAACACTATAGCATATCCCTATCAGAAAAATATAGGACAACCTTACCGAAAAAGCGGAGCGGATAATAGTCGTATGGATGCCTTGCAACAAAAAGTACATGAACTTGAATTGGTGACGCGGCTGGATGAGGTGCGGGATACGTTAAACGACGACGGCGATCCGCAGAATATGTTTGATGCACTGGTGACACTGCTCAAAGAATGGTTCGAGTGTTCGGCAGCGGCCCTCATTATGGTTGCAGAAACCAGCGACGATGTGGAACTTATATCCGCCTCCGGTATGCCAATCCATGTTGCAACCGAACTCTGCCAAACGGCACTGCACCAAAGCAGTAGCAATCTACTGAGCAATGCGCCGTGGAAATACACGATGGGCATCCAAATTGTCTTAGATGATTATCCGTTAGGCGGATTTGTGCTGGCGCGGGACGATAAAGCCTTTAGCGAGGGTGACTTAACCGAAATCGCATTGGCAGAAAGCCAGCTTGACTCGGCCATTATGCAAGCCCGTATGACGTGGAAGTTGGGGCAGCGTAACCGCGAACTGGAAGCGATTTATGAAATTGACCGGCTGCGCGACCGGACAAAAACCGAGTCTGAACTGATACGCGATTTTACAGCGATTGCCAGCGACTATTTTACCGCCGATTTCTGCCTGATTTTGCTGGCAAAACCGGACACGAATGATATGGTCGTCCGCAGTATTGTTGATAAGCATGATTTGTCGCAAGCGGTACTCATCGAGATTCAAGGAAAAGCCGCGCTACTCACTATCCCACAAGTCATAACAACACCTGAAGGGGCTACGCATTTGACGCTGTTGGCTGCGCCGTTCGTGGTGGAGGGTGTCCGATTGGGAGCCGTAGTCGTTGGACGCGAAATACCGTTTACGATTGGTGACCACCGCTTGCTGCACGCCATGATGACCCAGATGGACTCGGCGGTGGTTTATGTCCGTGTTCTGCAACAGTTGACCCAGCGTAAACGAGAGTTAGAAATCATCTATAAGATTGACCACATCCGTGACCAGGAAAAAGATCTGGATATGATGCTGCAAGCGGTTCTTTTTGAACTGACGCAAACCATCTCTAGCGAAGTCGGTTATACCATGCTCTACAGTGAGAATGGTGAACAGGAATTAGAGCTGCGGGCCGTTACCGCCGACGGCAAAAATGTTTCATCTAATTATCAAGAATTGGTACAGGAAATTTCACGTGCGGCTCTTGAAAATGGAAAAATGATTTTCGGTAGACAAAATAACAGTGAGGTGCGCTCTTATATTGCAGCCCCGCTGATCTTAAACGAACGTGTCATTGGCGTGATCGGCATGATCAACAGCAGCAATGGCGACGAATTCACGGAAGAAGATCGCAATATGCTGCATGCCATTACGAGTCAGGTCGATACGGCCATCTTCGAGCGTATGGAACAGCGACGGATGCGAACGATTCTCAGCCGTTCGGTTGATCCCAAAGTCATAGAACATCTTTTACAAAAAGCTAACCTCAATGTGTTGGATGGTGAGCGAGTTATCCTCTCGGTATTATTTGCAGATTTGCGCGGTTCAACGCGCTGGGCAGAGGAAGTCGCACCGGAAGAATTCGTGGCGACGCTTAACTTGTTTTTGGGTCAAATGACCGACATCATTCTGGAATTTGGCGGGACACTGGACAAATTCGTTGGTGATGAAGTCATCGGTTTATTTGGTACGCCAGTGCATATGGATGACCATGCCTATCATGCCGCGGGTGCTGCTCTTAAAATGCAGGTGGTACATAAAGAATTACAGGCTCGTTTGGTTGAACAGGGACGACGATTGCCTGATATGGGCATCGGCATCAGTTCAGGCGAAGCCATTGCAGGCGAAATCGGCCATCGTATCCGAAGTGAATTTACAGCGCTGGGTAATGTCGTCAACTTTGGATCACGCCTCTGTGGCGCAGCCGCAGCGAAGCAGATCCTCATTAGTGAGACGACCCAACAAATGATTGCGCGGTTCGCACAGGTCAACGATCTTGGCGAACAACCTTATAAAGGGATACAGCGCCCCGGCACAACATTTGAACTTGTTTCCATCCAATAGGCAATCCGATGCTGAATAATTCAATACACTATATCCAAAACGAACTCTATTGTGATGATGTGCCCGTACAAAGCATCGCTGACGAACTTGGCACACCTGTATATATCTATAGCTTAAAACGCGTCCTCGATAATTTGGCTCATATTCGAGCAGCCTTTGGCGAACTCAACCCGCATATCCATTACAGTGCGAAAGCCAACGCCAGCCTCGCAGTACTGCATACGATTATCAATGCTGGCGCAGGTATTGATGCGGTGAGCAGCGGGGAAATATACAAAGCGCTGCGAGTTGGTACGAAACCAGAAGATATTGTCTTCGCAGGCGTGGGCAAAACGCGTGATGAATTACGTTACGCGCTGGAACAAAATGTGGGTTGGTTCAATGTTGAGAATGTATTGGAACTCCAGCACATCAATGATCTGGTGGCTGAATTAAAACGGCAGCCCACACGAGTTGCACTACGACTCAATCCTGATATTATCGCACCTACCCATAAGCACATCGCTACGGGACATAAAGCGGCTAAATTCGGCCTCTCCATCGAGACCGTCAAAAACGTGCTGGCAAACCGGAGCCAATATCCAAACGTGCGGATTGAAGGCATTCACATCCATATCGGCAGCCAATTGCATGATACGGAAGCCACACGCCAAGCGGTGATGGTGGCCTTAGATTGCATCAAACCATATTCTGATATTCGAACGTTTAATATCGGCGGTGGCATGGCAGTGCGATATTCTCCTGACGAGGCAATACCACGCTGGGAAGATTTTGGGGCAGCCATTACTCCCCTGCTCAAAGATTATCAGGTCATACTCGAACCGGGACGTTCAATTATCGCGGATGCTGGGATGCTGGTGATCTCACTGTTGTATTCAAAAGTGCAAGGTGGCGAACCCATCTATATCACCGATGGCAGTATGGCCGAACTGATACGCCCTGCCCTGTATGAAGCACATCATGAGATCGTGCCTGTGATTCAAGCATCGGCTGGAAGTCCACAAAAAGCCTATCATATCGTTGGGCCTGTGTGTGAAAGTGCTGATGCTTTAGGCCACAACATTCAATTACCGGAAATCGAACCGGGTGCATTATTGGCTGTATTGACGGCTGGCGCATACAGCATGGCAATGGCAAGTAATTACAACCAACGTCCTCGTCCGCCGGAAGTGGTTGTCGCGGAAGATGGGCAATCATGGCGATTGGCACGACGACGTGAGACATGGGAAGACCTTACGGCGACGGAAATCATCTAACGCTTATCTCGATACCCTACGGAAATAAATAGTCGCTGAAAAAACGTCAACCTAAACACAAAGATCGGCTATACTGGAAGCAGTATTTTGCCCTATATGATAGGTGGATAACATGCGCGTCTTTATCAATTACGCTCATAGTGACCTGAGTGCGGTAGAACAGATTGCGGCATTTCTCCATGCCGAAAGCCATCAGGTTGTTTCAGAAGAACAAGTACTCCCCGGTCAAGATTGGGGCGCTAAACTGAACGAACAAATCAACACAGCCGATGTGGTTATCTATGCTATTTCGCCAACCGCTTTGGCTTCAGAGTGGTGCCAATGGTGTTTGATGCAGGCTATCCAACAAGGGAAGCCGATTATCCCAGCATTATTGCGCGAAAGTGCTTCGCTGCCTGAAAGCCTCGCAACGCTGCCCTATATTGATGTGGCGGGTGGGATGAGCGATGAGGACAAGGCCGCACTCAAAAATGCTCTGGCTGATCTCTCGAAATATCAGGTTGTGGGCGAACAAAGCGTCGCTGCCATAGAAATGCCCAACGGTATTCCGGCACAGGCTGTTGGTACACTCGATATTAGCCGTGCAACATCGACGCATCGAGTTTTGTTACCTAATCTTTTAAATATCTTGCCGCCACCTTTTGAGTGGTTGGATATTCCAGCAGGCGAAGTCACTCTAAAGGATGCAACAGAGAATGGCGGATCGCATGGGGGCACATTTAAAGTAGGCGGTTTCGCCATCGGCAAATATGCCATCACGAACGCTCAATATCGAGTATTTGTGGACGATACAAAAGGCTATAACAACGAAAAATGGTGGGATTTTTCGGATGCGGCCAAAGCATGGCGACAGACGAACACTACACCACTCTCCGTTTCACCCGACGCGGAAAAAGCCGTCCTTGGCGTGTCATGGTTTGAGGCGGTGGCGTTTTGCCGCTGGCTGAACGTCCATGTGCGACCCGGATTGGCGATGGCGAATCGGGGCGCGAGCAGTCAGGTTCAAGCGCGAACCTCATTACCCACTATCGCTTTGCCGACCGAACAACAATGGCAACATGCCATCCAAAATGATGGTGAAAAGATGGATATGAGCGGGAATGTACTGGAGTGGTGCATGAACTCATGGGGCTCGGATAATGTCGTTTTGGGTGGCGATGTAGACCGTGTTATTCGGGTTGGTTCGTTAGAGCATGACGCAGAGACCCGCCTGACTCATCGCGATCTCGCCAAACCTGACAGCCGTAACAGCGAATATGGGTTTAGAGTGGTGTGTTATCTGCCGTAAGTAGGGATTAGAAACCCCTACCTTAACCCTCTGTCAGGGGTAGGTTTTTAATTAATTAACCTGAGTTATGGATAAGCGATTGTTTTTGAAATAAGCAATTCGATTCCTGTTTTGCTCCCCTCGCCAAAGCATTGGAGAGGGGGCGGGGGTGAGGTTTCTGAGCGAGAATATTTTTATCCATAACTGACA
>JACDGI010000943.1 GCA_013821665.1 Anaerolineae bacterium | reverse complement strand
ATGTGGGTATGCTTGTGATAATCGCCAACTTGCGCTTCCAACTGGTGTCGAGGAAGGGCAAGATTTGCAGCAAGTCGTAGTCGTGTATATAAGGATTGAAGATAAAGCTGAACAGCATGAACACATCAAAGCTGAGTTTGCGGCGGTTGGCGAACCAGATCGCTACCAGCAGCACCAGCGCAATCAACACTAAAGGCAGCCAAAATTCTATTCCGCTACCCTGTTTACCTTCTAAGATAATGATTGAGCGCGGCAGGAGTCCCGCTAAAGGACGCATATCAATCGGGCGGCGCGTGGGTGTCCATGTGGCAAGCCAATCGGGCATGACGATGAACGAGGGCAAAAAGATGAGTGCGGTCAGACCGATAAAGGCCCACACTTGGGACGAAATGCGCCGATAAAGGCGTAATTCTTGCAGCCATTGGATGCCCGCCCAGGCCAGCGGAAAGATGGCGAGGTTGGGTTTCATTAGCAGTAAAGCCAAGCCTAAGCCACCAATCCAATCTTTCTGATGATTGCGGTAAATTGTGATGCCGATCAGTATGAACACCACTGATTGACCACCTATAAAATGGTCGATCACGGGTCCCAGCAGCAGCGGCCACAACTTCCCCCGGCTGATAATCAGCACGACCACCATCGGAATCGCGTGCCACAGAAAAATACTGAGCGCGGGAGGAAGGGTACTAAACCACGCGAAGATCATCACATACGGTAGCGGATAATAACTGCCAAATTCCCAGATGGGTTGGTGGTTCAAATAACGCTGGCCGATTTGCATGAAGGTCATGTAATCCACCGGCGGATGATTGTTTAATGAGATAAACATCAAATAACTGATGTAAACCACGATAATCGGAATATAAAGCAGCAGCTTTTTAGTTGAGAACTGCTCACTCGTTGGTTGGCTGTTGGTCATAAATTTGGTTCCCAAACTCGGTCATCACATATCGCGCATCGTCGGGTCGGCGCATTTAGATTATAGGGTTAAAGGTTAGAACTTTAGCCTTGTGGTTTAATGACTGAGTAATAATGATCGTCATAAAGCGTCTTATAGATGTCGGTAATATCGTGGTCGATTTAGCCGTCTGTAGTGTGGTATCTTCTGGGTAGGCTACCCTTGTGTTCTGCGCTAAAATCAGATCAATATTATTAAACTATACTCGCTCACCCGAATGGGGTCATGCTACGGCAGCCCCGCCTAGTCCTTATAGGATCGTCCCATGTCATTGAAAATTTTCAACGTTTTAGGTCGCGAAAAGCAGGACTTCAAACCCCTCGATGAGGGTAAAGTCAGCATGTATGTCTGCGGCCCAACGGTGTATTCGGACTCGCACATTGGTCACGCTAAGACTTACATCGGCTTCGATATGGTGGTGCGTTACCTGCGCTACACGGGTTTGCAGGTCTTGTATGTGCAGAACATCACGGACGTAGGGCATTTACTGGATACAGGCGAGGATCGTATTCTCAAGAAATCCAAGCAGTTACAAGCTGGCCCAATGCAAATTGTGGAATCTTACGCCCGCAGCTATTACGCCGATATGGACGCGCTGGGTGTCACCCGCGCCGATATTGCGCCGCGTGCCAGCGCCCACATCCCCGAACAAATCAAAATGACGCAAACGCTCATCGACAAAGGCCACGCTTATGTCGCCGATGGCAGCGTGTACTTTGATGTGACCACCGATGAACACTATGGCAAACTTTCTAACCGCCGTGTGACTGAACTCGAAGCCGGTGCGCGGGAAGCGGTACGTGATGAAAAACGTCATCCCGAAGACTTTGCCCTATGGAAGCGTGCCGAACCCGAACATATTCTGCGTTGGGACAGCCCGTGGGGTGAAGGCTTCCCCGGTTGGCACATCGAATGCTCGGCGATGGCGAAGAAATATCTGGGTGAAACCTTTGATATTCATGGCGGCGGTGTGGATAACATCTTCCCACATAATGAATGCGAAATCGCCCAGAGCGAATGCGCCAACGATGCCGACTTCGCCCATTACTGGATGCTCACCGGCAGCCTGACGGTAGAGGGTGTGAAGATGTCTAAGAGTTTGGGCAACGTGGTTAACATCAAAGATGCGCTGCGCGATTATCGGCCCGAAGTCATCCGCATGTTTATGTTAAGCGCCCACTACAGCAATCCGGTTGATTACAGTGATGGGGCATTGGATGGCGCACAGGCCGGTTGGGAACGCCTCTATGGTGCGGTTCGTCTGACGCGCAGTGCCCTCAACAACGCGCCAGCTAGTGATGATGGCAACAGCTTCAACGAACGCTTGGCAAAAGCTAAAGCCGAATTCATCTCGGTGATGGATGACGACTTCAATGCACCCAAAGCGATTGCCGTGCTGCAAGAGCTGACGCGTGATGTCAATACGCTGCTCAATAGTGGCACAGCAGTGGGCAAATCAACACTTGAAGCCATCAACAGTGTTTATAACGAATTAGGTGGTGGTGTGTTGGGCATCGTCCCGGCAGTCGATAGTGCTGGCGCGGCCAATGGTCAGCGTGAAGCGGGTTTGATCCAAATCTTGATTGATTTACGCAATCAGGCGCGTAAGAGCAAGAACTTTGCTGAAAGTGACCGCATCCGTGATGAATTGACGAAGGTCGGTGTGACACTCGAAGAC
>JACDGI010000157.1 GCA_013821665.1 Anaerolineae bacterium | reverse complement strand
GCCCTATACATTGCAATTCGATGTGACAGGGCAATATGATATTACTTTCAGCCGGGGGGATGTGACTGATCCGAATTTTGTTCCAGTAGGGCCACAGAGCGCACCACAAACCCCATAGCATCAGTTAGCTGATATGAATACGTAAAAGGGCTGCCTACAATGCGTCGTAGGCAGCCTTTTTGATTAATTTAACGCCAGTTATGGATAAGCAAGAGGTTTGCGCCGTTATAGGTTTGAAAACTCGAACCATTTTTTGCTTGACGATTGTGAACTTATGTTCTAAAATAGAAGAGGAAAAGGAACTATTCTGGAGAACGCCGTATGTCACCTATTGACCACTTGTCGCCGCTTAAAATGAGAAGCAAAGTCAGCAGCGGCACATCCCTATTGTACAGCGGTGGCAACAGCCGAGCAATTCGCTGCATTTGTGTCATTTCAGCGGCAGTAGCCGAGCCTTCCGCCGACATAAAATTACCATTCGGCGGCTTCTCCCCTGCGTCCCGCCGTCAATTCAGCGGGAATAATGCAAATAATGCAGTAAATGCAACAATAATTGCATCATTTACAACATTTTGAGCATCAAACCTTATCCATAACTCAGGTTAATTTGCTATTTCCAATTTAGCGATAGTTGCCGCGAATGCCGCGTGGTTGGACAGGCAAGCGTGCTTCATAAAGATGCGAGACATCACCAACTGTCAAAGCGCGCGGGATAGCCCATTCATCGCCTCGCTCCTCAAATAAGATAGTGGTCACGGCACTCGGTGCGTGCCAGAAGCTGCACCAAATCAGCGGGGGTGGCGCACAAAGCAGATGGGCAAGCATGGCAAGGGCCGTTCCGTTATGACAAAACAAGGCGATTTGCCTTTTGTCACGTTCGATAATCCGGTAGCGACGACCTTCACGACGGTATCCGTAGCGTGCAATGAGTTCATCAGTAGCCGCACCTAAGGCCGCATAATCATCTCGAATACGTGGTGAATCAAGCGGCGGAGTATAAGACCAGCGTTCAAGATCGAAAAAGGCTGGGTCAGACCGTAGAATTTCACCCGGTATGTCCCAAACGGGTATCGCTTCTCCATCTTCAACAATCGGTGCGTAATGCCATCCTTGAACTTCAATGGCCCAAGGTTCGATGTTGACCTTCAGTTTGAGCAAATCAGCCGTGTATTGAGCGGTCATATGGGCTCGCGGCATGGGCGAAGTATAAATGGCATCCAGTTGATAAGATGCGAGCCGTTTGGCTAAGGCTGCGGCTTCTAACTCTCCGGCGGCAGTCAATTTGTCATTTTCGTAATCGGGATCTGCATGTCGAATGATGTATAAGCGCATGGGTTTAAGCCTTTAAATGGGCTGCCAAAGCGTTGGGTGTATTGGTGGTGAATAGATCGACACCTGCGTCTCGTAGACGGATGGCATTGGCGAGTGCTATCGGCTTATCGACATCAAGCGTCCACGCATCAAGTTTGACATTGTGATTATGCAGCCACTCGGCCATATTAAAACCATCATTCAGGCAACGCACCAACAAATGGTGACTGACATACCAGACTCGGGCTGTTGGGACTAAACATAAAAGTTGTTCGCAACGTTCGGCGAGATAATCGGCAGCAGGAATTATTTGTGCGTGCGCCAAGATATGGTCGTCATGATAGCCATATGCACCACGTTGATAAGGCGGATTGTCGGGATCTTCCTTCCACGAAGGATCACGCCAGTCAAGATAAAAACCAATATCAAAACCGATGTCGAGCCACGGCGCATACTGTTGAAGTTTCCGTAAATGCCAATCTGCACCTGTACTGACAATAACCTGCTTAGCGAGCGGCTCAATCAAATGAACAAGTCGATGTAAAGGTTCATCATTGGTTGATGGGTATACCCATTTATAGTCGAGCTGAAGCCGTGTCGGGCCAGATGCTGCCAGAAACGCCGCAACGACTTCGCTTAAAAGAGCAGGGGGGTGTTCGGTTATGGTGTCGTGATGTTTAATCCGGTAGGCTTTGGTTTGTTCAGGCATGGAGTCATTGACTTTGCCTTGACCGCTGGTTTCCGACTCCAATTCTGGATCGTGAACCAGCAAGAAATCATCAGCTTTGAGCGGGGTAAGATCGACTTCAATAACTGCTGCTTGTACTTCTAACGATGCTTGAACGGCCTTAAGCGAATTGGGTGGGTTCTGCGATTGGTCGAGTGCAGCCATATGGTGAACGATTTGGAATGCCATCAAACAAAATCCTTTTGGTGGAAACTACGCCAGTTCATTGTATCGTTTTTTTGATCACAGCAGTTTGAAATGTGATCAACCTTTGGCAGTTAGAAGTTAACGCTTTAACGTCCGACTATATAAATTTGTTGACATTAGACATTTAATGTATATTTAACATACCGTCGATGTTTCTTAATATAAATATATGTACTTGTTAATCGGTGGTAAACGGGAAGACGGTATTATCCCGCGAACCGAAAATAAAAAGGAGAACGTAATGCGATTTTTGAGACTCTTCTTAGTGTTTGTTTTCTTTTTAGTGGCAACAACGATGGTTGCCGCGCAAGATAAGCCAAAGGAAATATTTGTTTATACGGATTCCGACACGAATATCAGTGATTGGTGGACGAATACCCTGATTCCAGCATTCGAAAAAGCCAATCCACAATACAAAGTGGTTCAAACAATTGTCCGTGGTGTCGGTAACGGTAATACGGATATTGCGAACCGTGCGTTGGCTGCCCTTGCAACCGGCGACGATCCTCAGGTTGACTTTTTTGAAACCATAACCCCTGACGAAGTGAAGGATTGGGTTGATAAGAAGCTGTTCCTCGAAATTGATAAGGATAACGTTCCAAATATTGACAACGTAGTCAAGGCGACTAACCGCCTCCCGCAGGAAATTCCGTATCGTGGTTCCCAAGTACTGCTCGCTTATAACAGCGACGTAGTAAAAGCAGAAGACGTACCGAAGACCTATGCCGATTTGATTCAGTGGATCAAAGATCACCCCGGTAAATTCGTTTACAATCGCCCTGACAAGGGTGGCAGTGGCGCGGCGATGGTCACGCGTGCAATATTTGAAGTGACCGGTAAAGATCCGTCACTGTTTGTTGCTGGCGAAAGCAAGAAAGAATTGATTGATCAATTCCCGAAGGCATGGGCTTTGTTAGACAGTGTCCATGATGCAATCTATGAAAATGGTTCTTATCCCGCCGGTAATACACCTGTGCTAGAGCTATTCGCAAATGGCTCGGTGGACATGATTACCGCTTGGTCAGATCAGGCGCTCCAAGCTCTGAATAAAGGCTTGCTGCCCGACACGACCAAATTGGCACAGCTCCAAGATTTGCCGTTCACTGGCGGTTATGCTTATGCTGGTATTCCTTCGAATGCCACTAATAAAGAGGGCGCATTGGCACTGGCAAACTTCCTGTTGACACCTGATATGCAGGCATCGATTGTGAAGGAAATTGGCGGCTTCCCCGCAGTGGCTTGGTCTGATCTGCCCAAAGAACTACAAACGAAGTTTACAGATGTTATTACTGACACCGTGCCAACTTGGCCGGGTGGAGACTATGGCTCCGCTATGGTCGAGGGCTGGTACAAGAATGTCGCGACGAACATCGTCCAAGGTAGCTAATTCTGTCGTGAGAAACAACTAAATAAGTTACGTTGAGGATGTTGTGCCTTTTCTTAAGATGAGGTGCATATCCTCAACTTGTAACTTTTAACAATAGGCTATGAGCAAAGATTACGCAAAGAAAATCTTTGCTCATAGCCTATTGTGAACGTTTCTCAATCGGGTTCAATTTATTCAATAGTTCGATATGCCCTAAACCAGATAGTTTATGATTATTCATGACGACTATTCCTACTACTAATACCGCTAAGGCTACTTCCCGGCGTTTGTTCCGTCGTTCATTGTTGGCCTACGCAATGATTGCGCCACCACTGCTGCTGATGGGCCTTCTGATTTTTGTTCCGGCTTTGCAATCCGTCATTCGAACCTTAATTACCGATACAGAGGGTAATCAAGGCTTTTCGGTTTCACGGTATATTGCTTTTTTTAACGACCCTATTAGTGTGTCGAATCTGGTATTTACGTTTCAGATTGTTCTCGTAACACTTTTCACTATTTTCGTTGTGTGCTTTCCGCTGTCGCTCTATTTGCGGTTCACAAAAGGCCGCATTGCATCGGCGGTACAAATACTGGTTTTGTTCCCGTTGTTTGTGCCGGGGATTATCCTGTGTTATGCGCTTATTCGTTTTCTGGGTACACGCGGTACTTTAGAATCTGTGTTGAGTGTTGTGGGTGTCACCGGTTACAGAACCCCTTATTTGAAACCACAAGCCATCGTCATTGGACTTGTTTGGGAGTCGATCCCTTTTACTGTGTTGGTTTTGACCGCGGGGTTAGGGCAAATCAATGACTCGCTAATTGAATGTGCGCGCGATGTCGGGGCCGGTAATTGGACAATTTTTCGGCGCATTATTTTACCGCTGATCATGCGGCCTTTATTGATTGCCTTTTCGCTCAACTTTTTGGGTATATTCGGCAGCTATACCGTTCCATATCTACTTGGCCCTGCGGCTCCGCAAATGATGGGCGTGTTCATGCAGCAGACATTCGGACAGTATCGGCGACCTGATGAAGCCGAGACCCAAGCGGTAATCACTTTTCTCATTTGCTCGGTAATCGGGTTGCTCTATGTGCGAACCGTCGCAAAACAGCGCATCCAGCAGGAGGAATCCGAATGAGTACTTATAGCCCGCCCTTGCAGGGTGGTTGGTGGGATCGTTCGCGCCACGGTTTCATTCGTATGATTCGCCGTGACGGCTTTGGTATTCTAGCGCTCGTGATTCTGTTGTTGGTTATTTTAGGGCCATTATATTCGGTTGTGCTTTGGGCGTTTGCGGAGAAGTGGAAATATCCTTCGCTGGTTCCAACACAATTTGGTTTCAGCTTTTGGAAGGAAACTTTTTCACGCGCCGATATTACCAGTGCGCTGCCCTTTAGTATTGTACTGGCGCTGACGGTAACCTTTCTTTCGGCACTGATTTGCCTTCCAGCGTCCTATGCATTCGCACGCATCCGGTTTCGCGGGAGGCAATTGTTATTGTTGTCTTTTCTAGCGACGAACGCTTTCCCTCGATTTGGTCTTTATGTGAGCATCGCCGTTATCTTTTTCCGCCTTAATCTGATCGGCACGGTGCCCGGTGTCATCCTCATTCAACTCGTGAATACGCTGCTGCTTATGATCTGGATTCCTACGGCAGCTTTCCAAGGGGTCGACCGATCTTTGGAGGAAGCGGCATTAGATGTGGGGGCTTCTCAACTTCGGGTGTTCGTGCAAATCACGCTGCCGATGGTGATGCCAGCATTAAGCGCGGCTGTACTGCTAACGTTTGTGAATACGTTTTATGAGGCACAAGGTGCGTTACTCATCGGCTTGCCACGGGTCGTTACGATGCCGGTGCTGATGTACTCCTTGATTAACAGCCAATTGGTTGTCCAATACGGTGCAATCGTTTCTTTCGTGCTGTGGTTGCCTTCGCTGCTGCTTTTGCTAATGGCACAGCGGCTCCTTCGTGGTGGTTATCTTACGGCAGGTTTTGGAGTTTAATTTATGGCGACGCTTGATATTGTTCATTTGACCAAGCTGTTCGGGACAGTAGCAGCGGTCAATGATGTGGAATTTACGGTCAACGACAGCGAGTTCATGTGTATTCTGGGACCGTCAGGCTGTGGTAAATCCACTATGCTGCGTATGATCGCAGGTTTTGAGTCCATCACTTCCGGCGATATTCAGATTGATCGTGAGTCAATTGCGGCTCTGCCTGCCAATAAGCGACCAACGGCGATGGTGTTCCAGAAATATACATTGTGGCCGCATATGAAGGTGTATGACAACATCGCGTTTGGATTGGGTTTGCGGCATTTGTCGCGAGAAGTTATCCAACAGAAAGTTCGCGACTCATTGACGTTGGTTGGCCTTTCGGGTTATGAAGAACGTTTTCCAGCGCAGCTTTCGGGAGGGCAGCAGCAGCGAGTTGCTTTGGCTCGTGCCATTGTGTTAGAACCCAAAATTCTTTTGTTGGATGAGCCTTTTTCAAGTCTTGATGCGATTTTAAGAGTGCGTTTGCGTGAGGAATTGAAGCGGATCCAACGGCGTTTGAAGATCACGGCTATTTTTGTTACACATGATCAAGAAGAAGCATTGTCTTTAGCCGACCGTATTGCCGTCATGAGTGGCGGTTGCATCGAGCAGATTGATCACCCTAGTACGATCTATTCAAATCCCCAAAGTTTATTTGTCGCTGATTTTATCGGAGCAATGAACTTGCTGAAGGCGACAGTGCAAGACGGGAAGCTGCGTATTGGAGAGAAAACACTTACGGCTACAATACCTGCAAATGCGGATGGTGCGGTTACAGTAGCCTTGCGACCAGAGGATTTGGTTGTCGTATCCGACACATACTCAGGTGTAAATGAGGCGTGGAAGGCACGAGTTGATCAGGTCATGGATTTGGGACATTATCGCAAACTTCTGGTCGATGTTCCGCAAATCGGTGAACTTAAAATCTTCGTTTCCAAGTCAATGCATGTGAACGATGGGGAATATATTTCACTTGCTCCGATGCGCTATCTAATTTATTTTGGTGATAAAGCGCCTATCGAAGTTAATCATTTGCCCAAACAGGAATCCGTAGTTATCACTTCGTCTTCTGATTTATAGAGTGTAGCGTCCGTCAAACGATATTAGCCTCGAAAGCGGTATTCCAGATTAGGCGCAGTGGTATTGAGTTTATAACTTCCAGTAAATCTCTTTGATACTGAAAGTGAACAGACCAAGTTAGTTGACAAATTCTTTGAGCCTTATTACTATCTGCCTGTGGTACGCGTACCATGAACTTGTGGCTGAAACATTTTGTTGAATTTATACAGCGATATGGCATTGCGCTGACTGATTAAAAAAATTCGTCTAGGGAATAGCATCTATGAAATATGAAGCGACTTTAGACTCTGTTAAACAGCATCCTGTCCCAGAATGGTTTCATGATGCAAAGCTCGGCATTTTTATTCACTGGGGTTTGTACTCGGTACCGGGGTGGGCACCTGAAGGCGCGGATATTGATAAGCAGGTGGCCGAAAAAGGTTGGGAGGCGATGTTTGCCAACAATCCTTATGCCGAATGGTACCTGAATACGTTACGGGTTGGCGATACGCAAACACGTCGCCACCATATCGCCACCTACGGTGAGAATTTCTCCTATGATGATTTCGCGCCTATATTTAACAAAGCTGTTGAAAAGTGGAATCCCGACGAATGGGCAGAACTTTTTCAAAAGGTTGGTGCGCGCTATGTCGTATTGACGACCAAACATCATGACGGCTTTCTATTGTGGCCGAGCGATCATACCAGCCCGAACAAACCCGGCAAATTTGCCAGCACGCGTGACCTCGTAGGCGAATTGGCCGACTCGATTCGCAAACACAATATGCGGATGGGACTGTACTATTCGGGTGGGCTGGATTGGTCGTTTGAGGCGAAGCCCATACTTACCTTAACGGATGTTCATGACACGATTGTGCAAAGCCCTGACTTTGTCGAATATTCGCACGGACACTTTCATGAATTGATTGACCGCTATGCGCCTTCTATCCTATGGAACGATATTGGTTATCCGGCAGAGGCTAATGTACCGGAACTGTTCGCTTATTACTACAACACCGTTCCCGAAGGCGTAGTCGATGATCGTTGGAGCCAAGAGCCGCCTGTTATTCCAGATGGGGCAGCCGAATTCATTCCACCACCGCCTTCTCAACATTCTGATTTCACCACGCCAGAATATGCCGCTTACAAGGAAATTGTTGACAAGAAGTGGGAAGCCACGCGTGGTATCGGTCACTCATTCGGTTATAACCAGAACGAAGGGCCAAACGATTATCTCTCGGTGGAAGAGCTCGTCCGCAGCTTTGTCGATATTGTCAGCAAGAATGGCAACCTGCTGCTGGATGTCGGGCCAATGGCAGATGGTACTATCCCAGAACTGCAACGCGAGCGTTTGCTGGGCTTAGGTGCTTGGCTGGAGGTGAACGGTGAGGCCATCTTCAGCACACAGCCTTGGTTGACGGCTGAGGGAACAAGCGGCGAGGGTATTCCAATACGCTTCACGCAAAAGGACGGTGCGCTGTATGCTATTCTGCTCGATACGCCGAAGGATGGGAAAATCACATTGGAGAAATTAAGGGCTGTAGATGGCACCCGCATTTCGCTGTGTGGTAATCCGTCAGCCTTGAGTTGGAGACAAGCTAACAGCGGCCTGACCGTTTCACTGCCAGCACTAAAAGATTCTCCAGCATATGTACTCGAAATCACACCAGCGCCACAGCTTTTGAAATAGAACAGCATCGCATTCATAGGCTACGATCATTCAAAGGAACTTCGACAATGACCCAAAATACATCCGCGCAGGAGCCGTTTGAGCCGACATGGGAGTCGCTCAAGCAAGTTCAAGTACCCGACTGGTATATCAACGGTAAATTCGGCATTTTCATTCACTGGGGTCTGTATTCCGTTCCGGCTTTCAGCAACGAATGGTATCCGCGCAACATGTACATTCAAGGTTCACCGGAATTTGAACATCATGTCAAGACTTACGGGTCACATACCGAGTTTGGTTATAAAGATTTTATCCCACAGCTAACCGCCGAAAAGTTCAATGCGGATGAATGGGTACAGTTGTTTAAAGACGCGGGTGCGCGTTTCGTCGTACCGGTTGCCGAGCATCATGATGGTTTCCCGATGTACGACTGTTCCTTCTCCGAGTGGACTGCTGTCAAGATGGGGCCGAAGCGGGACATTGTAGGTGAACTGGCCGAGGCTACCCGCAAGCAGGGGATGGTCTTTGGCGCATCCAGCCACCGCATTGAACATTGGTGGTTCTTTGATGGTGGACGTAAATTTGACTCGGATGTGCAAGATCCTGCCAACGACGGTTTATATGGCCCGGCTGTCACCGCTTCGCCCGAAACTGCACACAGCGATGCGGCATGGACGAGCCACGATTGGCAACCAAGGCCTGATGCCAAATTCCTTGAAGATTGGTTGGCACGAACCTGTGAAATCGTCGACAAATATAAGCCACAGTTGCTATGGTTCGACTGGTGGATTGAACAAACCATCATGAAGCCATATTTACAGCGCTTCGCAGCGTATTACTACAATCGCGCGGCGGAGTGGGGACTCGGCGCGGTCATCAACTACAAGCATGATGCCTTTGCCGAAGGTTCAGGCGTGTATGATGTCGAACGCGGGCAGTTCAAAGGCATTGCACCCCGCTTCTGGCAAAATGATACTTCGGTATCGAAGAACTCGTGGGGCTATATTCAGGCGCACGATTATAAAAAAGCGGCTGATGTGATTGGTGATCTGATCGATGTGGTCAGCAAGAACGGTGCGTTGCTGTTGAATGTCGGCCCAAAACCTGACGGTACCATCCCTGAGCCTGAAGTCGAAATGCTGCGAGCCATCGGTCGCTGGTTAGCTATTAACGGTGAAGCCATCTACGATACTCGTCCCGCGCCGATTTTTGGTGAAGGCCCAACCGAAGTGGCTGAAGGTCAATTTACGGATACCCATCGCACGTCATTCACCGGTCAGGATTTCCGCTTCACCACTAAAGCCAACACCCTATATGCGATTGTTCTGGCGTGGCCGAGTGAAGAAGCAGTCATTAAGAGTCTGGCTAGCGGTTCAGCACTTCAAACAGGTGCGATTAGCAAGATCAGTATGTTGGGTGCGGGTGAATTACAATGGACACAGGATGGCGAAGGCTTGCACATTAAAACTCCTGCACAAAAGCCCTGTGATGCTGCTTTCAGCTTCAAAATTCAATTTACAGCTTGATGATTGACCATAAAGGAAATCTGTAGTGGCAAATCTGAATTCACAACTATTTACACCCGAAAGTGGTGCTGTTGACCCCAGCAGTGTGCCGTATAAAACCCTATACACTGGCGCAAAAATGCCGGTGGTTGGACTCGGCACATTCGGCTCGGATCGCTATAACGGCGAGGCAGTCGCTCAAGCCGTGAAGGATGCCATCTCGCTCGGCTATCGCCATATCGATTGCGCTGCCGTTTACGGTAATGAAGATCTCATCGGTCAATCACTGCATGACATACAAGTGCAGGGACTTAAACGCGAAGACTTGTGGATTACCTCCAAGCTTTGGAATGACATGCACGATGAGCAAAATGTCATCGCCGCTTGCGAGAAATCCCTTCGCGATCTGCAGTTGGATTACCTTGATCTGTACTTAATTCACTGGCCGTTTCCGAATTTTCATGCCCCCGGTGTGGATGTGTCCTCCCGTGATCCTCATGCCAAGCCTTATATCCACGAAAACTATATGAAAACGTGGCGGCAGTTGGAAAAGCTGGTCGAGCGTGGTTTGGTCAAGCACATCGGTACGTCCAACATGACCATCCCTAAACTCAAGCTGCTGCTGCGGGATGCTGCTATCAAACCGGCTTGCAACGAGATGGAACTGCATCCTCATTTCCAACAGTCAGAGTTATTTCAGTTTGTGATTGATAGTGGTATGGTGGCGATTGGCTTCTCGCCGATTGGCTCACCAGCTCGCCCTGACCGTGACCGCACCGAGGATGATACGGTTGATATTGAAGATCCGGTCATCATCGAGATTGCCCAACGGCACGGTATCCATCCGGCAGTCGTGTGCGTCAAATGGGCCGTACAGCGCGGGCAAGTGCCTATCCCATTCTCAACTCGTCGCAGTAGCTATCTGGGCAATCTTCAGGCTGTGGTTACTGATCCATTAACGGCTGACGAAATGCAAGCCATCGCCAAAATCGATAAGAACTGCCGCTTGATTAAAGGGCAGGTTTTTCTATGGAAAGATAATCAAACGTGGGAAGACCTTTGGGATCTCAACGGGGAAATTACGCCGCCGTAAGAAGGTATTACCATGACAGCACATTACATCATCACTATTGATGTTGGTACGTCTAGTACCAAGACCGCCCTATGGGACGAGGCCGGGCATACTCTTGCCGAAGCATCGGTCAGCTATGTACTAAGTCGCCCCAGTCCTTTGTGGGCAGAGATTGATGCCAATATTTGGTGGCAGGCTGTTTGCCAAACCACCCGTGAAGTAATGGCGCATAGTGGCGTTCACCCCTCGGAAATTGCTGGCATTGGCGTAGATGGTGTTGGCTGGACACTGGTGCCAGTTGATCAGAATGCCGAGCCGCTGGCCCCGGCCATGATCTGGTTAGATCGACGTGCCCAAGCGGAGACCGATTGGCTAAATACTTTACCAGATGCCCAGCGACTGATCGAGTTGGATGCCAACCCAATCGACCCGGCCTACATCACACCTAAACTACTGTGGTTGAAGTATCACCAGTCGGAAGTTTTTGACAGTACCTATCGGTTCCTGACAGCCTCCGGTTTCATCACGGCTCGATTAACCGGCGAATTTACCTGTGATTTTACCCAAGCCTATGGCTACCATTTTTTCGACATGGCGCATGAGCGTTGGGATGCTGTGACGGCCAATCAAATTGGTGTGCCGCTGGAAAAGATGCCGCGCTTGTGTGCCTGCACCGAAATTATCGACGGCCTCAGCGAACGAGCCGCTCAAGAACTCGGTTTACGAGCTGGTATTCCTGTGATTGCAGGTTGCTTGGATGCGGCAGTTGGTGCTTTAGGGGCAGGGGTGACACGTCTCGGCCAAACCAACGATCAGGGCGGGCAAGCGGGTGGTTTTGCTGTGAGTGTGGTGCAGGTCATCATCGAGCCACAGTTGATCTTTTCGCATCACGTCCTACCGAATCAATATCTTCTACAGGCTGGTACTGTCGGTGGGGGATCGCTTGGGTGGTTCCGACAGATTTTGGGCGACAGCGAAGGCATATCCTTTGAGTCCCTGAGTCAGCAGGCCGCGCAAAGCACAGCCGGTTCACATGGTCTGCTGTTTCTACCGTATATGGCAGGTGAGCGAACGCCTTTGTGGAGCAGTGATCCACGGGGTGTCTTTTTTGGCCTGTCCTACAAAACCTCCCGCGCCGATATGATTCGTGCCTTAATGGAAGGCTGCGCTTTCGCCGTGCAGGATAATGTTGCTATAGCCGAAGCCAAAGGCGCTGTCATAACCGAATATCTAGGCTCCGGGGGCGCGGCTCAAAGTGCCGTTTGGTGTCAGATCAAAGCCGATATTTATGGCAAACCGTTGATTGTTGCCCATCGTTCGGATGGTGGCGAAGGTGGGCATAACCTTGGCCTTTACGCGCTTACAGCTTATGCCATCGGGCAGGTGGATGATATTGGTGCATGTGTCGAACGCTTATTACCTAACCGCCAAGTGTATGAGCCGTCACCGCAGCGTCATGCCCTGTACGAAGACTTATTCGGCCTGTATCGTGATCTATCTCGCAAATTATTGCCCGACTTTGAGCATCTAGCCGCCCTCAATCGCAAACATAACCTTGAATGAGGTCTCTCATGAAAGCAGTCGTACTCGAAAATAAAGGTTCAATGGTTTATCAAGACCTGCCACAGCCCACTGTCCAAGCGGGACATGTCCTGCTGCATGTCAAAGCGGCCTCAATTTGTGGCTCGGACATCAGCCGTTTCGCCAAAGGACACCGTATGTATCCGCTGGTTTTAGGACATGAAGTTGCCGGTATCATCAGCGCGGTTGGTGAAGGTGTTAGTGCGGACT
>JACDGI010000156.1:2313-12745 GCA_013821665.1 Anaerolineae bacterium | reverse complement strand
GCGCGAGGTAGACTTCCGCGCGTTAGGGCCAGCTATGTACTCGATACTGGCAGAAAATGTCTCGCATGAACTGACTATTGAAGAGCGTGATGATGAGATCGAAGTGCTGATGCGCGGACGCTTGTATAGCAACCGTGTCTTGGACGAACGGGCGCTGCTGATGGCTCAACGAAGCGGTACATTCGGCAACGATTCGGGTGAGATCAACATCAAGTCGCCCATGCCGGGACTCATCGTGGCGGTACGGGTGGAACTCGGTCAAGAAGTGAAGGCCGGAGACACGGTCATCATTTTGGAATCGATGAAGATGCAGAACGAACTCAAGGCCGCGCGTGATGGTGTGGTGACAAATGTTCAAATACAGGCAGGACAAACCGTTGAGCAGAACAAAGTCCTGATGACCATCCAATAAATCGGTATTACACTTTTAAATGTCGCAGCCCTCATTCTGCTGCGGCATTTTTTATTTTAGGGGACATTTTCCGAAAGGCTGGTCAAAATGACGGATGTCGATGTGGCGATGCTGCAAAGTCGGGTTGCCAAGCTGGAGCGTACAGTCGCATTTTTGTTGGAAAAGTTAGAAATCGCTTATGAAGACAAGCCGGATAGTAGAGTCTCAGCCGCAGTGCGCGGCTTGCTTGAAAAAGGCAATAAGATTGGCGCAATCCAGCAATATCGGGAAGAAACCGGTACCGGACTTCTTGAAGCCAAACAGCTTATTGATTCTTTGTCCAAATAGAACTTCACACTACGAAAACAAAATCCTCAAAATGAGAGAGGCACACTCTAAATACACCCTGACCGAGTAACGGCAGTTTGTGTTATTCTCAAGGGATGCAAAACAAGCTTCTCTCGTCGCCACTCATCATCGCTGGCTGGTTAATCCTCCTCGTTATTTATGTCCTTGCCGGAACAGCCGATGTTCCATTTCATGGCGACGAATCGACTCAAATTTACATGAGTCGCGATTACGCCTACCAATTCATTGACCATGATTACAATACACTTGCCTATAATCCAAATCCGGTCAGCGCGACCGAGCAGGAATTACGTCTGCTAAACGGCACAGTCAATAAGTATCTGATTGGCCTTGCATGGCACGCCAATGGCATGACCATCAGCAACATCAATGAACAGTGGGATTGGGGCGCAGATTGGAATTACAACCAACAAAATGGACATGCGCCAAGTGCTGCACTGTTGCTGGTGGCACGATGGCCTTCGGCGATTTTATTGGCGGCGGGTGTGGTCGTCATGTTCGCGATTGGTCGGGCATTGGGCGGGACATGGACTCCGTACATCGCCAGTTTATATTACGCGCTCAGTCCGGCACTGCTAATCAACGGGCGACGGGCGATGATGGAAGGCAGCTTCACCTTCTTTAGCTTGTTGGTGGTGCTGGTCGGAATCTGGCTGCTGCAAAAGCCCTCGATGCGACGCGGCATCTTACTCGGTTTAGTCAGCGGATTCGCCCTTGCCAGCAAGCACACCGCGATCTTCACAGTAGCAGCCGTATTTATTGCCATTCTGCTGTATTTGATCTATCAATCAGTACGGTCAGAAGATGATTATAGCGTGGTTGATTATGTCCTGCTGCCGTACCTAGCCATTGCAGGTGCCATCGCCTTCGGCTGCTTTTTGGCACTCAATCCGGCGTGGTGGGGCGATCCCGCAGAACGGGCAACCAACGTCTTGCAACTGAGGCAAACGTTACTGGCTGATCAAACCGCAGCTTTCGGTGGCTACGCTAATTTTGGAGAGAAGGTGGGTGGATTCCTGCGGCAAAGTTTGATTGTCCCGCCACAATATTATGAAGTCGGTGCTTGGCAAGGCTATATTGGCGACCAGATCAGCCGTTACGAAGCGTCGGCACGGCATGGGGTGAGCGTAGGTGGTTCCGTGATTGGGGCGCTAGTGATGTGTGGTATTATGGCGGCGGGTACGTGGGATTTGATCAAACCTTCAGCGGTTATCGCTCCACATGAAGATGAGGCCGATAAACCGGGTGTTCCACAAACGCAAGGTGGTATCCGTTGGCTCGTCGGCATTTGGGCGCTGGTCACGATTGTAACCACCTTGGTACTCACGCCGTTGGAATGGCAGCGCTATTATCTGCCGGTGTATCCGGTTATGGGATTGGTGGCGGCCTTGGGTATTAATCGGCTGATCCAATCACGAAAACAGATCATGGAACGACTGACTCGTCCAAAAGATGAAACACCTCTCAGTGGTGATGACTCCCGACCTGATACACTGCCTGAACTTACCTAATTATCAACCGTTATTCACACTATGCCTTACTGGATCACTTCAACTCTAGCCGCGACCCCTGCCCTGATATGGATGTTTGTGGGCGTTGGTTTGCCTTGGGCGTTAGTGGCCTTGCCACGCCGTGATTGGCGTGACCGTGTGATGGTCGCTTGTTTGACGTTGGCATTTGGGCCAGCCTTATTAACGGCATGGATGTTTATACTCGGTAGTGTCCAAAGTGCAAACCTGCTGCGATTGGAATGGGTGCTTCTCGGCACGGCCATTATCGCGGTGGTCGGTTGGGTGGTGGTGTGGCGGAGGAGAATTGAACCGCCAAGTCCCTATGAAATAACTGAACACTCAAAGACTAAAATAGCGATCCCAGAACCCCTACCCCAACCCTCCCCCGCAAGCGATGGAGGGAGCAATACAGGTTATGAGGTAGGTAATTTTCGGGGTAGGCGCAGAGAAGATGCAGAGAAATACAGATTAGCCTTCGACGAGCGGCTGTTGATTGTGCTGATAGTGGTGGCGCTGGTGATCCGTTGGATTGGGGTAGCCTATTGGCCGACGACGGCTTACGACGCGTTGTGGGTTTATGGCTTCGAAGGTCGGCTCTACACCTTAGTCGGACACATCCCAACGACGATTGAGTATTATCCGCAGTTCTTGCCCTTACAACACACTTTCTTACAATTGGCAGTTGGCGGTTTGGATGATCATGCTGCACGGGCGGTACTGCCGTGGCTGCAACTCGGCAGTATTCTAGCCGTTTACGTAATGGGTAATCGGCTTTTTTCGCGGCGCGTGGGGATTTATGCGGCGGCGATTTGGGCGTTGTATCCCCATATGGGTGAATGGTCACGTTACGGCGATTTGGAAGTGCCGGTGACGTTCATGTTTACGGGTGCGGCAGCATTCTTTGTGATGGCGTGGACGAAAGCAAATACAAAGGCGATTGAACCAGAACCCCTACCCCAGCCCTCCCTGCTACCTTGCGCTGCGCGCAGTCGCAGGTCGCCCGCAAGCGATGGAGGGAGCAAGGCGGGTAGTGTGATCGGTTATTTTCAGAATAGACGCAGAGAAAGCAGAGCAGAGTATGGAAGATATGCGGTCATCGCGGGGTTGTTCTTAGGGATTGGTTTGTGGACGAAACCGACAATGGGCGCGTTCGTATGGGGCGCGGCGCTGGTGGCGGCGATTGCCGTCATCATCGCGTGGTGGCAGATGCGGCCAAGTCGGGTAACGGTCACGAGTCTGATCGAGCGGTTACGACCTCAAATTGAAGTGATCGTGATTACCGGATTGGTATGCATTCCGTTGGGTGGTGTGTGGTATCTAAGGAATATGTTGCTTGGGCATCGTCCCATTATTTTCCCTGATGGTTATTGGCAGTCCTTAGCGGCACGCAGTGGAGTCGAATTTGGCTGGCCGCTGCTGGCGTTGTTTGTGCTGGTGGCGTGGGTGATTTGGAGAAGTTATAAGTTTCAAGTTTCAAGTTTCAAGTCGGAAGAAAATCAGGCAACTGAACCGCTAAGCATTGGACAACTCGCAGTTGGATTAGTGCTAGTTATAGCAGGGGTAGGGCCGTCGATTTACAACAGTGGACGTATCGGCATTACCGATGACCGTATGGGTGTGTTGGAATGGTTGGCGTTGGCTGTAGGAATGGTTGTTGTCACCATTACGTTGTGGCGTTGGGCGCGTGGACGTTGGACGGATGAAGGCCGCGCAACTGCCGCGAAAATCGGCTGGCTCTGGGCATTAGGGCTGCCCTACTTCATCACATGGTTTTATTCCTACAGCTATCACTATCGGTTATCGTTCGCGATTGTGCCACTGATGATTATGCCGACAGCGGTAATTTTAGTGCAGTGGCGAGATAGTTTACAGTCGTCAGTCGCCAGTCGTCGGTCAATACAACATAGAGTGATCGCATCCTTGGCTGTGGTTATCATCATTGAGCTGGCAATACCGGGGATTATCAATCCACTCTATGATGGCAATGCAGGATGGGATTGGTTGTGGACGGACAAGCTGCCAGATGACCACGCCCGATATGAGTCTGGCAACAAGGCGCTTATGAACGTGGTGGATGGGCTGCAAAAATATATTGATGAGCATCCTGATGCACGGCTGCGGGTGGTTGCGCCACAGGTTAAGCGTCTACCCTTCTTCTTCCCGACAGTCGATATTCAAATCGATCCGATGCCCACCAGACTCGACCAACTTGATGGTGCGACCTATTTTATCTATGGCAAACCGGAAGCAGGGGGCGACTTCAACACGTTTGTACCGGGGCAAAATCAAGTACTGTCGGCGTTATCTTTGGCGACGACCAACCCCGATGTCGGCAGCAACATTATGCGGCGGGCGTGGGGTGATGATGATGGCATTTTTAAGTATACGGTATACGAACTCCATCTGGAAAACCGCTTCAAACCACCGGAATACATCAATGGGCCAACGACCGAGGGTGACGTTCAATTTGGCGGATTTGTGCGCTTACTCGGTTATGACATCGGCGGGTTAGATATGTGGCCGGGGCGCAAATTAACAATGCACTTATTTTGGCAGGTCATTCAGCAACCAACGGCCAATTACATGATTTACATCCACTTGCGCGATAAGGATGGGAACGTCATCCAGACATGGGATGGGCCGGTAAGCTGGACTCACGATGGCAATATGTACTCGACGCTTGTTTGGCAAGCGGGGGAATATATTGTGGATGAGCGCCTCCTGACCTTTGACGGCAAAAATGTTCCACAAGGCAAAGACTATAAAATGGTTGTGGGTATGTATGATCTCGCGACCCAACAACGCGTTCCAATGACCATTAATGGGCAACCACAACCAGCGGGTGAAGGCTATAAGATCGCTGCCCCCTTTAGCGTGGTTCCGGTACCAGCGCGCTAAGATAACTATTGCAACGGCATTTAGACATTACAGTTTTCTACCCTAACCGAAACAAAACCTTACGCAATATTGATTGACAAACAATTAACACAAAAATAGAATTAATGAATAGCACAACACAACATCATTGATTTCTTTTTTCGAAGTGCTTCAGGAGATTTAAAATGATCGGCATTCAATCAAATTGGGACGACAGCGAGAAAACAGTCATCCGCATGTATATTGGGGATTATTGGGATTGGGACGACCTGAATGCCGCTATGGATGAGATAGGCGCGATGATGACTGAGGTCAGCCATCAAGTCGATGTCATCACTGTCATGCGCCCCACCACGCCGCTGCCCGAAGGCAATGCTATGTACAACATTCGGAATGCGATTTTGCGCCTGCCACTCAACGCTGGTATCCACGTCATGGTTGGCGGCGATATATTGACTAACCGATCACTCCGTATGCTATCGCACGGCTATACCTGTATGACGGGGCGGCTTATCCAGACAACCACATTAGGCGAAGCCTATCGCACAATTGCTAGAAACCGCCCGGAAATTTACGAGACATTTGACATCGTAGCCTGATTTTAGTGCAGTGCTAAAACGGCGTAAGCTAGTTTTTGTTGTGCCCTGCGCGTGTTGAATTGCGTCCAAAGTTCAATGAGTTGGCCCTTGAGCGCGGTTTCATTTTCTTCAAGACTCGCCATGTAGCTGGTTAAAGCTGCGAGATGGCTGTCCTTCAAAAAGTCGCTGAGGTAAGTACGCGCGACCACACCATCGTTCATATGCCCCAGACAATCCTGCAATCCCTTGACGGCCTCAACATATTCCCCACCCTGAGGTCCTAAGACTTCACTGAATAAAGACAAAGCGTAACGCAACTGTTTTAGTTCAATACGCAGTGCGTGTAAAGTGACCGCGTCAGCTTCAGCCAATACCCGATCATAGGCGCGTACAGCCGCCACCCGTTGATAAATCATGATAGGCAAAATATGCCGCACCTGCACGGGCAGCACTTCATCTTTAGGTAAGGCTTTTGCACCTTCATCGACGGTCGTCAGAAATTTGCTGAAATCTTTGACCAAACGACGGTAAAGGCGGGAGTCCAATGCTTCCACCAGTTCATGCCGAACTGACTCGCGCTGCTTATCCAACTCATCGACAGCCTGTTGCAAATCCGCTTGTTGCAGTGGTTTGAGCGTCGCTTGGTAGGCACGAATGTTATCAATGAGGACATCAAGATCGCGCACGCCGCCCAAGGTTGAGGCTAAGTGCCGGAGTTCGACTTTGTAATCCTGAATGGCGGCCTTTTTATAATAGGAGCCGAGCAACCGGAACAAGCTGCGCATCTTACGAGTCGCGACCCGCATATCGTGTACGTCTTCAACATCTTCGCCGGTACGGCTGCCTGTTTCATGCTGTAGCATTTTCACGAATTCTGACAGCAGAATTTTCCGCCCCGCTTCCGCCATCGAATCCTCAACCGTCACCGGCTGGATAGCGGTACTCAATTTTTCAATACGTTCTACCAAATTCAGAGCCATCAGTTACCTACTCGTTATAGTTTGTTGCAATTAGAACCGTAATTTTAACATATGATTATGCCGCGATTAAAAACGTAGGCAAATCTTAACGTCATTAAGTTCGTAATGTTTACGCGAAAATCTTTGTGTTAAAAGTGTCACACAGGCAGAGTGCGATGCTATAATGCAAACAGTCCGAAAAAGATTGGAAGCAAAAAATGACATTTGATGCCAAACATTTAAACGACTTCCGCAACGCCCAACAAAAATGGGCGGAAACAACCCTTAAGCAAGCCCAAACGCGCATACCAGAGCGGCAAGATAGCTTCACCACACAATCCGGTGTAGAGGTAAATGGGCTTTACACTCCACTGGATATTGATGAACTCGACAGTTTACGGGACTTAGGTTTACCGGGTGAGTATCCATTTACACGCGGTGTCCATGCCAGCGGTTATCGCGGTAAATTGTGGACGATGCGCATGTTCGCGGGCTTCGGAACCGCCGAGGAAACCAACGCCCGTTATAAGTATCTGTTGGCTGAAGGCAACATGGGCTTATCGGTCGCCTTTGATCTAGCGACGCTCATGGGCTATGACACCGATGCGCCGGAAGCGCTGGGCGAGTTTGGCAAATGCGGTGTGGCAATCAGTTCGCTGCAAGATATGGAAATGCTGTTTGATGGCATTCCGTTGGGCGATGTCACCACCAGCATGACGATCAACGGCCCTGCCCCCATCATCTGGGCGTTTTATATCGCAGCCGCCGAAAAACAAGGTGTGCCGATGGATAAGCTGCAAGGCACGCTGCAAAATGACATTCTTAAAGAATTCATCGCGCAAAAAGAATTCATCTTCCCACCTGAGCCTTCCATGCGTTTAGTTACGGATACCATTGAATTTGGCACACAGCGAATGCCCTTGTGGAATACGATTAGCATCAGCGGCTATCATATCCGCGAGGCTGGCAGCACTGCTGTGCAAGAGTTAGCCTTCACATTGGCTGATGGACTTGAATATGTGCGATGGGCGCTCAAGCGAGGGTTGGATATTGATTCATTCGCGCCACGTTTGAGCTTCTTCTTCAATGTCCACAATGATTTTTTTGAGGAAATTGCTAAACTGCGTGCCGCACGGCGCATCTGGGCGCGTGAAATGAAAGAAACATTTGGCGCAAAAAATCCACGCTCGTGGTTGATGCGTTTCCATACGCAAACGGCAGGTGTCAGCCTCACCGCACAGCAGCCGGAAGTAAACTTGGTGCGGGTCGCCATTCAAGCACTGGCGGCGGTGCTGGGCGGAACACAGTCACTGCATACCAACAGCATGGATGAAGCACTGGCGCTACCTAGTGAAGAAGCCGTCACATTGGCTATGCGAACTCAACAAGTCATAGCCGAAGAAACGGGCGTGACACTGACGGTTGATCCGCTGGGTGGCAGTTACTATGTTGAGGCGCTGACCAACCAGACCGAAGCCGCTGTGTATGATTATTTCCGACGGATTGAAGCTGTGGGTGGTGTGATTCCCGCGCTTGAAACGGGTTACATGCAGCAGGAAATTGCTGAGGCCAGTTACCGTCAGCAAATCGAAGTCGATAGCAAGCGGCGCATCATTGTCGGTGTGAATAAATACGCGACATCCGAAAGACCAAGCATTCCAATTTTGGCGATGGATCCTAACGGTTATGAACGTCAGGTTGCACGGATCAAACAACTGCGGTTGACGCGCGACAACTCCAGCGTTGAGGCGGCTCTCAATGCGCTGCGTATCGCTTGCCAGAGTGACGAAAACGTCATGCCACATTTGATTACCGCAGCAAAAGCTTATGCCACGCTGGGCGAGATCACCGATGTGATGCGGGAAGTTTTTGGGATTTATCATGAGCCAGTAGCCATTTAGCAAAGCTTGAGCGACTCACAATTTCATTTTCATTAACGGGGCAAACGGGGGTGATGGCATGGAACGCTGGGAATATCTGACAAAGTTCATCAAAGCCGATGTGAAAAATCCGGGTGTGACGGATTTCTTCAAAAGTTATCGTCCAAACTGGAAGAATCCACCACCGTATACGCCTGAAACCATGATGCCCGAACTCGATAATCTCGGCGATCAAGGTTGGGAACTCATCCATATGGAACCGGTTGCCAAAGTGGGTGGCAAGGGTGATGTGATGGTCAATGGCAGCGATGGCTATTGGAGCAACACCTATTTCTGCGTGCTGAAACGCCGCAAACCTGCTATATAGAGGGCAATCGCTGCCTTTAAACAACCCATTATGTTTAAAATAGGATCTGAGGATGGCAAACCAGGACGTATCCAACAGTGGTACTACGATTTCGTCATGCAGCGTGACCGCATTATGTTGGATGATCTAAAATCACGCGATCTTTTGCGACCACATATGACGACCCCCAAAATCATTGCTTTCATGATTGCAGGGTTGATACATAGTGTCACGATTATTCTACCTATTATTGGATTATGGATTATCCTGAGCCGATTCGCAGGCTATTTTTCGGTATGCTACGGATTGTTGATTTTTGGGATAGCGTATGTCATCCGACCCAAATTGGTGACACATCCTACAGATGGCTTATCGAGAACCCAATATCCAACGCTATACGAATTTGTGGATCAAATCTCAGATACCCTTAGCACTCCTCACATTGATGTGATCGTTATCAATGAATATCCCAATGCCAGCTTAGGTACGTTCGGATTACGCCAATCGACTGTACTCACTATGGGTTATTTTTTCTGGATGGAACTTGACGAGCAAAAACGGGTGGCATTCATTGGTCACGAATTAGCACACCAAATCAATAACGATTCTACACGCGGTCTTTTTGTGGGCACGGCTCTGCATACTCTGATTAATTGGTATCAATTGATTTATCCTGATTCAATAGGTAGAAGTCGTTTCGGTTTTTTTGCAATGCCCGTAAACCTGTTACTTTGGGCGATTGCAAATGGTATATTCGCCATGTATCTTGGGCTGAACCAAATTCTACTTTATGAACGAAGGCGAGCGGAATATCTTGCCGATTATATAGGAGCAACGGCTGGTGGCACTCAAAACGCAATTGATATGCTTAGACAATTTCAACGCAGTAATCCCCAAGTTACAATTAATGCATTCACAACTCACCCATCATTTGATTTCCGAATAGAATTTTTGACCTCTAAAAAGGCTATGTTTCCAAAGTTCGTTCTACAGCCAGAATACGCCAAGCAGATTGATAAAGAATTGGAGGCACTCGCGCCAACTATGGAAGCTCGCAAGCGCCAAAAGTATAAGGGCAAGTACAATGATTACATATAAGAAAAGGATGCCCTATAAACATGGCTCAAGGTAATCCTGTCGCTCTGATTACAGGCGCATCCAGCGGTATTGGCTATGAAACGGCACTGGCCTTTGCGCGGATAGGGACGCATGTTGTCGCAACAGCACGACGTGTGGATAAGCTCGGTGATTTGCAGAAAGCAGTACTCAAGCTGCCTGCGGGTCATGGCGACATTATGACAATCGAAGCCGATGTCACTCAGCGCGAGGCCATGCAAAACGCGGTCAAACTAACCCTCGGACGCTTCGGTCGATTGGATATTCTGGTGGCGAACGCGGGTATCGGTCATCGCGGTGCGCTTGCCGACTCCGATTGGGAGGGGTTAGAAACGTTACTGCGAACCAATATTGACGGTGTGCTTCACAGTATTCAGGCGGCAGTACCAGCTATGAGGCAAAGCG
>JACDGI010000156.1:0-2303 GCA_013821665.1 Anaerolineae bacterium | reverse complement strand
GCGGACATATCTTCACGGTTTCATCGGTCACTTATAATCTGACCGCGCCATACGCGGCGACCTATGCCGCCAGCAAAGCCTTCGTCACCAGCTTGGCACATTCGCTGCGGCTGGAACTCGAAAGCGAGAACATCAAAGTAACAGATGTGTTGGTCGGACGCACGGCGACGGAGTTCAATCAAAGTCGGCTCGGCTTAGGCAAACGCAGCGGCGAAAGTTTGCCCACAATGACTCCGGCACAGGTCGCGGCAGCCATTGCAAAAGCCTCAGAAGGCAATCCACGCTCGGTAGTGGTGCGCTTCTTTGATCGACTAATTATGCTCGGCAACACACTCATCCCAGAGGCGATTGGGCGAATTGCAATGCGGCAGTATAAATAGTTTCATTTATTTGGTGTAAACATGATGAATTCTTCGCAAGAACACTCCCATCAATGGCGTAGAAGTTTGGGTCTTACTCCCGGCAATCCGTTTGCTCCTTACATTATTGGTCTTTCAGTTATCACGCTGGTCGCGCTTATCATTTTGTTGGGGTTGGCGTTATTTGCAAGTACAGGCAACAGTCGATTTATAGCAGGCGGCGCGTTCCTGTTTGTGGGCGGATTGATGCCTATACCGCTTACATTACTCATCATTTTCGCCCGCAATTATGTGCGCATCCAAGATGTTGTAGCGGGTAATTATTGGGCGCATTGGCAATATCCAGTGGGCAGCGAACATCACGACGTTTATATCAGTTCCGAGGGTGTTTATTACCCCGACCAACCCCTAAAACTCAGCACCTTTTGGAGTGGCTTACAAAAAGCAGAGATTGATAAAGGTGAGCCTTCGACGCTGCGTCTGCAATATTTGTATCGTCGCTACTATTCAGTGTATATGCCGCCCATTGCCAGCGACAAAACAATCATCGTCCCCATACCAACCGGAAAAGAAGACGAAGCTCAGGCTTTGCTTCAGCGGTTCAACAAATTACTGGGTCAGCCCTCCAACTTCATAAACGACCAATGGCGTATCAGTTGGATTATGGGGCTGTTATCATCGGATTTGTTCTGGTTTCGATTGTCCTCTTGTTACCTGCTCAAGATCAAATGAGTGCCGAAAAAAGGTTGACACATGATGCTACTTTGGCAGCAATGGAAGCCACCGAAACAGTTCAGCTCGGCGTGTTATTAAAGCCCATCCGCGCAGTAATGGATAAGCAAATCGAGCATCTTAAGACACTGCCCGATGGTAAAATGACAGCCGAAGAAGCCGGTTTCGATCCGAGCGCAGGGGTTAACATCATATACTATGGACACTGTCCATCGAAGCAAGCGTTTTACGTGTATGTCATTATGAAGCACGAAGTGTTAGGACGAACTTACTACGGTGGGCCGGGCGGCTTTGACTATACAGAACCGAGCAGCCCTAGCCTCAATTGCACACCCGGCAACTGGCTTGCCACTATTCCGGAAAGGCTAGACGGTAACTGGTATTACGCTGTCATGGCCTATATGTTTCCAACGCCTGTACCTATAAAATCGAACTCGTAACCAGAAATGGACTTCTCATGATTACACTCCAAAACGAACATTGGCAGGTCGGCCTTTTACCGGAAACAGGCGCGTCCATCGCTTTCGGGCGCATCAAGCACGATGATGCTTGGGTGGATGTGATGCGGCCTACTAAAGAAAGTGACTACAATAATTCGAGCAATTGCAGCAGCTTTATCATGCTGCCGTGGTGCAACCGGATTAAAGATGGCGTGCTGCGTTTTGAAGATCAGACGTATCAACTCCAAACAACGAAAGACGATGGCACGGCGAGGCACGGCGATGTGCGTAAACGGGCTTGGACAGTCGACTTGAACGATGCCAACCACATCAGCATGAGTCTCAAGTCGAGCGATTTCCCCGATATGAATTGGCCGTTTGCATTTTCAGCCGATGCTGAATACTGGCTTAATGGGCAAAAGTTCATCTGGAAACTGTCGATCAAAAATGAGGATTCGCGCCCGTTTCCAACTGGATTTGGACATCACCCTTACTTTGTAAAACCGGATGCAGCGAACGCACCACAGGTACAAATCCCTTGCAGCCAATATTTTGAGCTAACTGATAATATGGCAACAAGCGCGCCTATTCCCATTAATGAGCGCTTGGACTTTCAACAGATGCGCCCACTTGGTGACACTGAATTTAATGATGTCTTGACCAAACGCAGTGCAAACGAACCGGCACGACTGAGCTATCCAGCCTTTAGAGCGACCCTTGAAATGGTTGCCGATCCGCTGTTTGAGAACATCCTGTTATATGCGCCCAAAGG
>JACDGI010000155.1 GCA_013821665.1 Anaerolineae bacterium | reverse complement strand
AAGCAGCTCTATCGGAGTTGCTGCCGAAACATTCGTAAGTCGCTTTTAATTCGGAAAGTAGGTCACCTTCACTTGTAAGTCGCGAATCACTACCCAACCCTAACGCGTTAGTAATGGGGAAAATGGAGTTGTTTTCATTATCAACTAAAGTTTTTCCCAAAAGGTATAAATTGGTTGTTGGACACCAAATTACACCTCGCACATCGTCCGCTATGAAGTCAACCGCTTGGTTTTCAGGCAGGTGTATAAAGTGTTGACCTTTTTTTCTCATCCCCACACAGTGAATCATTACAGTTTTATTCAGATCAATGCAGTTCAACTTTTCTAATCGGGCGTATTCACGCGCTGCAACATCATCCGTGCCTTCTGCGAGGTGAATAAACCAAGGCCAATCTTTGGGTGTGCTATGGTAGGAGCGTACAATCTCTTCATCGGTTGCCAGATAGAAGGAGTGCGACCAGCCATATTGCTTGAGGACGCGCACGGGGAAATCTTTGCGCCATAAATCTTTATGTGGTGGATTATGGTGGGCAACGGTTGTTGCACCACACAGCAGATTTTTGAGGCCGCCGATGAACAACTTGTCCCACAGCGGATAAGCTCGCAGCGATTTATACGGCTCCTCGTTCAGCCGAACATTCATATCATCATGCCATTGGCGGGCATTGTCGTAACGTTCGCGGAACTTGCTGCGTGGATAATGATTCAGTTCGAGGTGGTCATGTGCATTTATCAAACCGGGAAAAATCGTGTAGCCGTCGAGGTCGACGATTTGTGCGCCGTTGACAGGAGCAGCCACAACGCGATCACCATCCGTATAGAGATCACGCTGTGCGGTTTCTTTGCCATCCCAAATGTGTGCGCCACGAATGTGCAACGGTCGAACCATTGTCATCCTCGAATATGTCAACATGAAGATGATTATAGTTCTAGGCTGCCATCCATACCAACCGCCATACGTCCTAATATGCGCTATTGCGGTGGATAGTAGGGCTTGGCGAGAAACTGGTCATGGACGATGATTTGTGCTTCGGCATCCGTATAATCGCGTGCAGCCACCGCTTTGAGCGCCGCCACACCTGCTGCATGTGACTCGTCGCTCAAGCGCCATGTGCGTGATAAGATGCGATTTTCCAATCCGCGTATAAATCCCGCTACGGTACGCCCATAAGCATAGTCGAAAGTTGCTGCCTCACCCACGCGCCAACCTAGCGCTTGCAGTGTTTGGTCGTTCTTGTTCCAACTGAGTCCTACATCGGCTGCTTCTTGATCCGGGATAGCCGAGCGCCATGCTATCCATAAGTCTTTAAATACATCATCATTGACAGTCCAACATTGAATGAAAGGTGCGTTTGGCTTTAGCACGCGCGTGAGTTCAGTAAGTACGCCCTGCCAGTTGGGTATCAAATGGAGAATATGAACCCCGACTGTCGCATCAAAAGTATGGTCGGGATAGGGTAGGCGAGAAGCGTCACCTTGTACGAGGTAAATTGGCTCATCAGATTGCTTCGCTTGAAGTCGTAGCATCATCGGGCGTGATAAGTCCAACCCATAAATCGCTTCGACATGTTTCGCCAGTGGCAGCGCAATCCGTCCCGTACCCACACCGACTTCAAGGATACGGCTGGTCGGAGTGAGTTTCCCCACCTGCGAAATGACTTTGGCGACATCTAGCTCTATACCCGGTGGAAAGCCGCGTGTCTCATCATAGAAGCTAACGGCACGGTCAAAGACAATGGAATCAGCCATACGACGTTATTCCGATCCGCCGAGTGTCGGTGCATTCTTCCGCACAAAATCCTCACCGAGTTTATCGACCAACTTCTTGCGGAGTTTGGGGGTTTCTTCCGCCCATTTATCTTGCAACTGTTCCTTGGATGATTTGCGACTGTCACCGGCATTGGCAAGTACACCTTTGGCAACGGCTGGCACAGTCGTAATCAACCGTTGGACGGTAGCATTGCCGCAGTGTGGGCAAACAGGCGCGGGATCATTAAATCCGAGGCGAATTTCAAAAGGCTCACCGCAAGTCTCGCAGCGATAATCATAGAGTGGCATTTTTGGTTGCCTCCACAATACATGACGTTTCAATCTTATTATAGCGCTACGTTTGAATACGGTTTTATAAGCGTTTTATTCTAAGCGTATCCTTGGGTTGAGAATGGCATAGATTATATCGGCTGTGAGGTTCGCTACCGCGAAGAAGAAAATGGTGATCATGATAATGGCTTGAAGCAAGAATAAATTCTTCTGTTTGACGGCATCCACCAGCAGCGCCCCTAATCCGGGATAGTTAAAGACACTTTCGATGACCACCAAGCCTCCGATTAACCAGCCGAAGCTGATGGCAATCACCGTAATAGTTGGCAGGAGGGCATTACGCAGTACGTGTTTAAATATAACGGTACGCTGCGGCAGCCCTTTGAGGGTCGCCGTCCGCACATAAGGTTTCTTTAACTCATCAATAACGCCTGCTCGTGTCAGACGTGCCACATAACCCAGCAGCACAAAGGTAGCGGTAATCGAGGGTAGAATGAGTTCGTGTATCCAATCGGCTAAAGTGTTATCCGGCACGGCAGAAGTCGCTGGCAAATTGAGGGCTTTCACACCCAATGCCAGTCCGTTAATCAGCACTAAACCCGTGACGAATTCAGGTAATCCGACCACCGAAAGCGTTAACAGCGAAATGGCGCTGTCAATCCACGTATTCTCGTTGAGTGCCGCGATGACCCCTAAAAAGATGGAGAGCGGAATACTGATAATAAGCGTCATCAAGGCCAGCCGCATCGAGTTACCTAAGCGCTCCAATACCAACGGCCTGACATCTTGCTTCACACCGGTGATCGAACGTCCCCAGTCGCCTACGAGAAAGCCACCCAACCAACGAACGTATTGCTGCGGTGCGGGATCATTTAGCCCGAACTCATCGCGAAGGGCTTGCAAGGCTTCCGGTGAGGCTTCGCGGCCTAAAATCAATTTGGCAACATCACCCGGCACCAACTGCGTCAGCCCAAAGATAATGACCGAAGTGATGAGCATTGTCACAACCAGCAGTGCTGTACGGCGTATGAGAAATCGCACCATAAGGTTTTACACGCTGCTTTCTATTGGCGTAAGCGCATCGGCATGTTGTTTTTCGAGCGTCGCGGTTTGCATCACCGTGAGTTCGTCAATTGGAATGTGGCAGCGGATATGATGTCCATCACCTGCATCGCGCCAAGGCGGTTCTTGCTGTTCGCAAATGGCACCAATTTTACGCGGGCAGCGAGTATGGAAGCGGCAGCCCGTTGGTAAATTGGCGGCGCTGGGAATATCGCCATCCAGCCGGATACGACCGTGTTTGACGTTCGGATCAGGCACAGGGATCGACGAAACGAGTGCTTCGGTATAAGGATGCGAAGGGATGTTATAGACATGGGCAGTTGTGCCTTCCTCAACAATTTGCCCCAAGTACATCACAATCAGCCAGTCGGCGAGATAGGTCACCGCCCGTAGATCATGTGAGATGAACAGATATGACGCACCTTCCGTCGCGCGTAAATCCTTCAACAGATTCAGAATCACGGCCTGAACGGAGACATCCAGCGCCGATGTTGGTTCATCCGCCACCACCAGCGCCGGATTTCCTGCAAAAGCACGCGCAATGGCGATTCGTTGTTTCTCACCGCCGCTCAACTCTGCCGGATAACGGTTGGCATAATCGGCGGGCAATCGAACGGCAGCCAATAACTCGTTGATATGGCTTTTCACTTGCTCTGGCGTAAGTTTCTCGGTATTTAGCAGCCGTATTGTCCGTTCTAGCGCACGTCCGACAGTTTGGTAGGGGTTTAAAGTATCATTCGGATTCTGGAACACCATCTGCAAATCGCGTTTCATGTTTTGTGGACGTTCGGCTAAATGTCGCGAAATGGGAAGATCAAGCAGGGTCATCTCACCTTTATCTGCCGTTTCCAACCCGACGATACAACGTGCTAAGGTGGTTTTGCCACTGCCACTTTCCCCGACCAAACCCAATGTCGCCCGACTTCTAACGGTTATCGAAACATCATCTGCTGCATGAACAATTCTGCTGGCGCGTCTAGTGATTCGATCCAGAAAGGACACCGCACCGTATTGCTTGAAAAGATGGTCGGTTTTGAGTACGTACTCATTTTCAGCGGGCGGTATACCCTCCGATGTTACCTGCTGCGGTAAGCTGTCAATATTGATCTCACCGGTCACAATTTCACGCCAACGGTGGCATTTCACCGTTCTCTCATCGTTGATGAATTCAAGCGGCGGTTTTTCGGTGCGGCAAATATCGATAGCGAGTGGGCAGCGTGGCGCGAAAACGCAACCTTTGGGACGCTCTGAAAGGGTAGGGGCGATGCCTTCCATTGTCGGCAACCGTGTTTCAACCCCTTCAATCGCGTGCGGGATACTCGCCATCAATCCGATGGTATAAGGATGGATCGGTTTACTGAAAATCTCGCCTACGGGGGCGCTCGCCATGACCTCGCCACCGTACAGCACCGTCACACGATCACACATTTGTGCAATCACGCCCAAATTATGCGAGACATACAAGGCGGCAGCTTGATTGTCATGAATCAGGTCGCGGAATAAGTCAAGGATAGTCGCTTCGGTAGTTACATCAAGCGCGGTAGTTGGTTCGTCCAGTACGAGCAAACGTGGACGGGTACTGAGCGCCATCGCAATCGTTACCCGCTGCTGCATCCCACCGCTGAGTTGATGAGGATATTTCTTGGCAACTTGTTCGGCATCGGCGATGCGGACTTTCTCCAACATTTCGACGGCTTTACTCCATGCCTGCCGCCGTGTCAGCTTATCGTGCAACATGCCGATTTCCGCGATCTGGTCGCCCACTGTATAGGAGGGGTTGAGCGCGGCTAACGGATCTTGAGGTACAAGGCTGATGTCCCGTCCCCATATGCGCCGTAAGTCAGCGTTTGATTTTTTGAGCAGGCTTTCGCCATCCAGCAAAATATCACCTGATGTGACCCGCGCATTCGGTGCCATATAATGCATCATGGCTAATGCCAAGGTCGATTTGCCACTGCCACTTTCCCCGACTAGCCCGTGAATCTCCAACGCGTTGATCTGTACTGAGACATCACGCAGTACATTAATCCAGCGATTGCCGAGGCGATAATCAATACAGAGATGTTGTGCTTCGATGACCTTTGAATCTACCATCAGATTTGCTGTTCCATTAAGATAAAGTAAATTAGGGAAAAATTAATACTTTTAGCTTGACACTGAATTCATATTGCTTTAACGTTATTTATAGGGTCCTGACAAAATCAATTTATCATTCGTCAGCCCATATATCGCATCACTAGGAGAACTCATTATGTTGTACATGCCCCGTGAAGAAGGCCAAGGTTTGGTCGAATATGCATTGATCTTGGTTCTGGTCGCCGTTGTCGTCATTGTCATTCTGGCGCTGCTTGGCCCGGCCATTGGTAACATTTTCTCGAACCTCGTCAAGAACCTTTAATTCTGACCATTACACTTTAGGGGTGTTGACCATGTTATATATACCCCGTGAAGAAGGTCAGGGTTTGGTCGAGTATGCGTTGATTTTGGCCATGGTAGCACTTGTCGTTATCGTCATGGTGACCATTTTTGGGCCAGCCGTTGGAAACTTGTTTTCCAATATTGTCCGCCATATGTAAAAGCATCCGACCTTCTGAACTGAAAGGGCGACTAGCAATAGTCGCTCTTTTTATTTAACTGCCTTCATACCGGAAAATACGCCGCAAGCCATCTGCTAACAAATTCACGCCAATGACCAGCACAGCAATCGCCGCTGCCGGATACCATAACGCCCACGGTGTACGCTCATAACTTTCACGCGCTTCATTAACCATGCGTCCCCAATCGGGTGACGGTGGTTGCACGCCTAACCCCAAAAATCCTAGCGAGGCCGTTAAAAAAATGGCGTATGAAAAACGCAGCGCAGCCTCGACGGTTAAAGCGGGCAACACACTCGGCAGAATCTCCCTGAACAAGATGTACCAATTAGCTTCGCCTCGCAGCTTTGCCGCCTCGATGAAGCCACTGTTACGTACATTCAGGGTCGCGCTGCGGATGACGCGCGTCACAATTGGCACGTACAGCAGCACGATCACGATCACAATCCCGATAGGTGAAGGGCCAAGCACGCCTAACATGACTAACGCTAAGAGCAGCGCCGGTATCGACAACAAGCTGTCCAGCAAACGCGAAATGATTTCGTCAACCCATCCGCCGTAATAAGCGGTTGCCATTCCGATAACCGCGCCAATTACCACCGCAATTGTGGTAGCGACACCCGGTATGGTGATGACTTCACGCGCACCCCACAGCACCCGACTAAACACGTCACGCCCCAATTTATCGGTACCAAACAAATAAGTCGCGGATGGAGGCTGCCGTGCTGCTCCTTTGATGAGCGCATCAAACTTATAAGGTGCGACGGTTGAGCCGAAAATTGCCATCAGAATGAAGAGTGTGACAACGATTAAGCCAATCAGCGATAAAGGACGCGAAGCCAAGCCTTTTAAAACGCTGAGTACGGTGGTGAATAACCGTTGCAAACGAGAGGGTTGTGGTTTTGGGACGATTTCTGATGAAATGCTTGCCATTGTGTTGTTATAACCATCAGAATAAGAAACCCCCTCACCATTACTGGTAAGGGGGCAAAAGATAAATTGAATTAGCCGACTGAGACACCACGTAAATCGGTCAAGCCGGGGAAGGGCGCTACTGTCACACCGGTGACTTTAGCACTTGTTGCCGAAAATACGGGGGCAAACCACGGAATAATGATTGGGCCGTCTTCATTGAAGATGTCCGAAATCTTATGATAGATTGCCGCACGCGCCGTTTCGTCAGTAGTGACGCTGGCTTCCTGAATCAGCTTGTCCAAGTCAGGATCAGACCAATGTGTTTCGTTGTAACTCGCGCCTGTGGCATAAGCCTGTGCTAGATAACCCTGTGGTACGGGACGATCACCCCAACCGGTGATGCCCAGATCAGCTTTCAGCCAGTTATTGGGATTGCTGTCATCGTAGTAGAAGCCTTCTTCATTCACCTGAATATCGGCGGTGATTCCAGCCTTCGCCCACTGCTGTTGCAGCACGGTCGCCAGTGTATCGTAGCCCAGAGTGTTGATGGTTTGCAGTGTGACCTTCAAGCCATCGGGATAACCGGCTTCGGCTAACAGTGACTTGGCTTTTTCGGGATCGTAAGCCTGAACCTTGATGTCCTTGTCAAAGAAGGCTGCGTATCCCGGCCCAATCGGGTCATTGTTACCAATCGTACCGCGACCTTCGAGAACCAATTGGTTCAGTTCATCACGGTCAGTCGCATACTTGAAGGCTTGGCGTACCTTCACATCTTTGCCGGGGCCTTCGTCGGTACGGAGGCGGATGACTGGATGTTGGTTAGTTACCGTTTGAATGAGGGTAATTCCATCTGCACCATCTAAGCCGCTCACTTGGTCTGGGCTAATCTTAAAGATAAAGTCCACATCTCCGCTCTTGAGCGCGTTCACCTGTGTCACCGGATCATCAATGAACTTGAACTCGATGCTATCCAGCAGCGGTTGACCGGCCTTCCAGTAAGTCGGATTCTTGGTCAAGGTTGCGCCTTGACCATCCTTATAGTCAGTTAGGATGAAAGGGCCAGTTCCGTTGAAGTTGGCATATGGCTTATCACCAGTTGCCAATTCGTTTGGTTTTTCGGTGCCGTTCTTGATAATCAACGACAATTGGTTGCCGATGCCATACAAGAAATCGGCGTTTGGTGCCTTCAAGGTGAAGACAACGGTCTTGGCATCCGGTGCGCTGACCGTGAAGTCACCCAACAGGTTCAAGGCTGGCGACTTGACGGTCACCAAACGTTGGAAGCTGAATACCACATCGGCTGAGCTAAAGTCAGAGCCATCTTGGAACTTCACACCATCTTGTAAGGTAAAGGTGTAAGTCAGGCTATCGTCACTGATCTTCCATTCCTTCGCCAGATTAGGTGCGACGCTGCGATCTGGCAGTACATCGACCAGATAATCATAAATACTACGATTAAACAAAACTTCAGGGTCGTTAGCACCGAGTGCCGGATCAAGCACTTTGGGTGCGCCCATGCCGACTTTGAGTGTGCCGCCTGCCGCCCGAACACCGAAAACGCTGCCCGTAATGAGCAACAGCATTGCCAGTAGGACGATCATACGCCCCTTGCGAATATCGACTCTGTGCATTATTGCCTCCCGCTATATCGGAGTTGTAAATAAGAGTACTACGTCTGATTAGACTATGATGATTGCGGAGATGTTACAGCGACAGTCAGGATTGGAGATATTCCTGACCCCTATCAGTGGAAATAAATGATAGTAACCGAACACGACTTCCCCGTAAAACATAATACCGGAGAACGGAAGTTCTTTACAAGTCAAAAGGTTGATTTCTAATACAACGTTATCATTTTGTAATCGGTCTCATGAGACATTAAGTTGCTTAAGCCTGATCAATTATCTAAAAATGTTTATGCGAGGGGAAACAATATTGACTCAGGAATTACCGCTCATATGCTATTTTGCTACCCAATTGGCCGGACGTTTTTCCACAAAAGCTTTCATGCCTTCTTGCCCATCTTCACTGCGGCGTAGGTCTGATAATAAGTTCGTCCGATATTCAACCGTGGCCTCGGTTGGCGCGTCTTTGACAGCGAAGATCAATTGTTTGCAAGCCGCCAGCGCTTGTGGGCTGCATTGCTTAATCTCATCCAAAATCATCTGCACGCGTGCCTCAAGCTCCTTTGGCACAACCGCCTCATGTACCACACCATATTGTTGCGCGGTATCGCCATCAAACCGCCGACCTGTGAGCATCAATTCACGCGCCCGCGTCAATCCCACTCGTTCGATCACATACGGCGAAATCAGCGCCGGGACGATGCCTAACTGCACCTCCGGTAATCCGAGCTTGGCTTCGGTGCTGGCAATCGCAATGTCCACCACACAGATTATCCCGAATCCGCCACCCATCGCCGCGCCTTCCACCTTAGCGATGACCACCTGTGGCGCTTGGTTAATCGTCCGCAGCATCTTGTCCAGTGTGCCGGAGAAATTATCAGTTGCGCCTGTTTGTAGCGCTTGCATCTCTTTGATGTCGCCACCCGCGCAGAATGTGCCACCCGCGCCACTCAATACGATTGCCCGTATCTCACGGTTATCTTTCAATGACTCAAACGCCGCGATGATGTCCAGCACCATCTGGTTATTCATCGCGTTCTTCACCGCAGGCCGGTTCAGTGTGACATAAGCAAAAGTGCCTTCAATGTTGACATCAACTGTCTCAAACGAATTCATCTAACAACCTTTTTATATGCTTCAATCTTCCCATTCCATGTATAACACTGCACCCGCCAGCGACTTTCCTAATTGATCAATTCGCAGGGAACGGGTCGCGCCACCATCCAATGCTTGGTGACACACAAAGTTCAGCGCTTCGATATTATCCACTTCATAGCGAATCACCTCGCCTTTGACCAAATCGCCGAGGTGCATTTTCACGCGTTCGGCGGTCAGCTTGGCTTTAATCTCGGTATAGGCCGCGCTGTTCCGCGCGATCACGCTGATATTGGAAATGTTACCTTTGTCACCCGCGCGTCCGTAAGCCAGATCATATAGTCGCTTGGTCATGTGATTATCCCCTACAAAATATTAAATGTTTTTTCATCTACATATAAGACCGCTACTGGCGTGTCACTTGTTGGCAAAAGTGCCCCTACTAAATCCTCTCGCGCATGGCTGTAGCTGGCTGATTTATTTTCCCCTATTGGAGTTGCAAAACGATATTTTACAGTGACTTGATACTTACCTTTTACTTTACGGCCAGTGCATTCAACCAGTTCTCCGGGTAACACCTGACCTTCATTCTCAAGTTTGTGTCGTTTTCTATAAAGACGTATCAAAAAATAAAGAATATAAGGTGATCCTAGGAAGTAGAATGCGGGGATTAATAATCCAAGGATACTCGGCTCCATTAATGGTTCAAGGTACGAGATATTTGGATCGCGGGGTAAGTAATGGATTGTTACCGAATCGCCGTCCTTGATCGCATCGTATGAAGTGTGACCAACATCTTCTTCTTTGGTATACATCTGTGATGTGTGGTCGATGGCAGTTCCGTTAAAGCGATATGTAACATAGTAGGTTGTACTTTTTTCTTCAGCCGTGCGGTGTGAAATGATTTCGGCTTGGGTCGTCACTCCGGTTTGCATCAAATCTTCGTATAGTGCGCGTCTATTCAATTCTGAGATTAAGAGTTGGATGCCGAAAATAATACCGACGATTGGAATAGCCCACACGATAATCTCTGCATAACGCGGCACTTCATAAAGTTTTCCTTTTCCAGTTTTTATAAATGATCTGTGTTTCTCACTTAGCAAAAATAGTCTTGACTCGTCGATTTGAGGTGGCCTAAACAGCATAGTAGTTATTTATCCTAATTACGATTTTATCCATAAGCCAGATCATATAACCTCTTGGTCACGATGCTAGACCTCCCAATAATCCACTTGCGGGCTGATCTTGTCCCGTGCCACCAGCGTCGGCCACAGACCAAGAATGACATGCGGATTGCCACCCACCGATGCGCCGCTGACGCTCATACCCGCTGGCCCGCTCAAGCCCATCGTATTGATTTGGCGCACCACCGTTTTGAGCATATCTTGATCTTTCGCTGTGAATACTACCCTTAAAATGACTTCCATCGGATCGTCGGGCAGTGCCGCCACCGATCCATATAAACTATTCGCACCCAAATAGCTGTATTCCACCCGTTCAATCGGCGGATTGCGCCGGAAAATGGTGTTGAGTGCGGCCTTTAACTGCTCGACTTTCAGCCACGCCTCCGGCCAGCCGATATTGAATATCAACTCGCGACTGTAACCTTCCAACCGTCCCAAATTGAGTTTATAGGTGGATGTGCGTGGTTTGCCGGTCACATTCATTACACGTACACGGTCGCGTCCATCATCTTCCAAATGCAGCGTTGTCAAATTGGCAACCACATCTGGTGTAATGTAATTGGCTGGATCATGGATTTCGTAAAGCAGTTGTTCCTTGACGGTTCCCTGTGTTACAGCTCCTGCGCTGTTGGGTGACTTGGTCAATACGAAGCTGCCGTCCGCCTCAACTTCAGCAATCGGATAACCTAGATAGGGTAGGACCGCCGCATCAGTTTCATGAATACGTGCTAAACTGTTGCCGCCCACGACCTGCCCAGTGCATTCCAATAGATGTCCCGCCACGATGCCACTTGCTAGACGATTCCAATCGTCCCATGCCCAACCATAATGCGCCATCATCGCCGCCAGATACAAACATGGATCTGCCACTCGTCCCGTTATTACCATATCCGCGCCGGATTGCAGCGCCTCGACCAATGGCTGCGCTCCCAAATACACATTGGCCGTGATAAAGTTTTGGTTGGCAGTATTCGCCAGCTTTTCGCCAGTTTCCATATTTGCGAGTGCTTCACCTGTCGCTTGTAATTCACCCAACCGTGTTAGCACATCATCACCTGTGACCGTTGCAATTTTTAGCCCCGACAGCCCCATATTTGCCGCTGTCTCGCGTACCATTTCGGCTGCGGCCTGCGGATTCAATCCACCGCCATTGGTAATGAGTGGAATCTTTCGTTTGAAGGCTTCCGGTAAAATCTTCTGCGCGATAATTCGCACATCGAACGTATAGCCGCGCTTGGGATCAACCAATTTGTCTTTCTGTAAAATCGCCAGCGTTAGCTCGCTCAATGCCTCGAAACACACGATGTCCACATGACCGCCGGTAATCATCGGCAGAGCTCGTGTCACATCATCGCCGTAAAAACCTTGTCCCGACCCAATTCGGTATGCCATAAATAAATCTCTTTCTGCTTTAATTTGCGCTGCACAATTTAATGCTCTCCATGATTTTTCACGAGTTCTGAAATTAATTTGCGTGCTGTTTCTACAAATAGTGTCGCCGGATGATAATCTTTTACAAGAGCCTCTATACCTACATAGTCAGGATCAAGTTCAATCAGCGCTTGCCATAATTGCTTAGCCTTATCTTTTTGATCTAATGCATAATGGCATACTGCCTGACCGGCAATCGCAAATTTGTGTTCTGGCTTCAAAATGGCTGATTCGCGAAAATCGGAAAGAGCCTCCTCGTATTTTTTCATGAGAAAATAAGTATGGCCTCTGCTTCCATAGCCGTTTACGAGCTTTGGATTCAAGGCAAGTGCTTTATTACAATCCAACAACGCCTTTGTAAAATCGCCCGTTTGGGAATACAGATACCCACGATTGTTGTATAGTTGCGCACTTTTTGAGTTTAAACTGATGCCGATGTCGTAATTTTTCAGGGCTTGGCCGAAATTCTCTAGCATTGAGTAAGCGTGACCAAGATTACCGTATGCTTCGCTCCACTTTGGTGCGCTGTGAATTGCACGCTTGAATGAGGAAATAGCTTCCTCATTTTGCTCTTGTGCAAGAAATATGCTTCCACGCAAGGCGTAAACAAAAGCAAGATCTGGACTTAGTTTAGTAGCTTGATCGCTGTCTTCTAGCGCTTTTTCGAACTCTTTCTTTTGAAAATATGCTGAGCCACGAATGCCATAGGCCGTTGCTAAATTCGGATTAATGCTAATAGCTCTATTAGTATCTTGAAGGGCATTTTCAGGGTTATTTTTGTTGAGCCATACAATACCTCTGCATGTATAGGCC